>PLTJ01000239.1 GCA_003164455.1 Acetobacteraceae bacterium | reverse complement strand
AAGTCGTTGACACGCTCCGAAGCGTCTCTGCTTGCGCGATTTCCCCGCTTCCGTCTTCAGCCAAAGCGACAGCTTGCCCACAAACGGGTCCAGCTTGCTGGTCCGCTTCGGAATTTTGAACTTCGGCTCCACCGCGCCCGACCGAAGGTATTTGCCGAACCGTGTTCCGCGACAGCCCCGTGCGCTGCGTTATCTCCCGGATCGAAATTCCCTCCCGGAAGGCCCAGCGTCGGATGACACTCAAGAACGCCATGTCGATCACTCCCTACACCCCCGCCGATCTCAGCCGGGGCAGGTTCAAACATGGGTCAATTCTCTGTGGAAATTCCCGGCCAAGCCAGCTCAGTTCTCAACGGAACTCAACAGGCATAACGGGCCGACTGATTCCGACCGCCTCGGCGTGCACGTCCAGCAGCCAGGCGATCGGCTTCGCCTATGAGGCAATCCGGTTGAACCGGGCCGACGTGATGGTGGCCGGTGGCGCCGAGGAGTTGGACATCACTGACGCCGCGGTGTTCGACACGCTGTTTGCGACCAGCACGCGCAACGACCGGCCGGAAGCCACGCCGCGCCCGTTTGATGCCGACCGTGACGGTCTGGTGATCGGCGAGGGTGGGGCGGCGCTGGTGCTGGAGGAGGAGGAACACGCCCGCGCCCGCGGGGCGCGCATCCTGGCGGAGCTGGTGGGGTTCGCCACCAACTCGGACGGCAACCATGTGACCCAGCCGCAGCTGGAGACGATGCAGGCGGCGCTCCGTCTGGCGCTGGACGATGCCGGGCTGCCACCGGAGGTGATCGGCTTCGTCAGCGGGCACGGCACCGCGACGGAGTGGGGCGACATCGCGGAGTCTGCGGCTACCACTGCGGTGTTGGGGCTACACGTGCCGATCCACTCGCTGAAGGGGCACTTCGGCCATTCGCTGGGCGCCTGTGGCGCGATCGAGGCATGGCTTGCGATCGAGATGATGCGTGAGGATCTGTTCTGGCCGACGGCCAACCTGGAGCACGTGGATCCACGCTGCGCCGAGCTTGATTATGTCATGATGACGGCCCGCGCGTTGCAGGTCGACTACCTGATGAGCAACAACTTCGCCTTCGGCGGGATCAATACGTCGCTGGTGTTCCGACGGACCTGAGTTTTGTGAAGCCATCAGGATCTGGCGCGGTGGCCACGGTCAAGCCTCAGTTTGTCGGCGATAGGCGCCCGAGTCTGAACAACGGCTTCACGTGTCAGAGCGGAGGCGTTCGCTGAGACCTGCGGCCTACCGTTGCACCATGAGTTCCCAGTGCCCAGTTTTGTCGCACATGGCTCGCCAGCGATTTCAACGAGTTGTCTGGAAGCGGTGGTGGCCGACCCAGATGGGGGCGGGCGCAGGACAGGCAGCGATCGTACGTCGCGTGGCGGCTTCCTGGTGGCCGTCGTCAGCCAGCGCTCCCGCGGTAGCGCACCACCCGCGCCCTGAGGTGGCGCAGAATTCATCCGCGCGGCAAATATCCTGGCGCCGATCCCGCAGTCGGTGCAGCTATGCCGTCCGGTCGCTCGTCATGCCGCCAAGTTTCGCAGCGCCTGGTCCAGCAGCTTGAGCCCTTCGTCGATGTCCTCCCAGCGCGTCGCCTCCAGGGGCGAATGACTGATCCCCTTCAGGCTCGGGACGAAGATCATACCCGTGGGGACGATGGTGGTCATGATCTTGGCGTCGTGACCCGCCCAGCTGGGCAACAGCGTGGCTCGTACCCCCGCCTGTTCGGCGGCGGCCTGCAGGGCGGCGATCATGCTGGCGTGCAGCGGAGCCGGCTTCGCGTACAGCCGCCTGGTGAGTTCCGTGCGAACGCCGAACCGGGCCCCGATGTCGTTCAACATCCTCGGGATATCCGTGTGGATCGCTTCCAGGACTTCGGGCTTCGGGCTTCGCGTTTCGATGACCAGCCGGACGCAGCCCGGAATGATGTTGGTGGCGTTGGGGGACACGTCAAGCTTACCCACGGTGGCCACGTACTGCCCGTTGGATGCCCCCGCCCGCTGGTTCACTTCGCTGACCACTGCCGCCGCAGCCACCAGGGCGTCCTGCCGCCTGTCCATGCGGGTTGTGCCGGCATGGTTGGCGTTGCCGGTGATCTCCACCCAGTGGCGGTCGATTCCGGCGATGTCGGTGACCACCGCGCAGGGCGTGCCCGACAGGTCCAGCTCCTCGCCCTGTTCGATATGCAGCTCGACGTAGCAGGCGATGTCGCGCGGGTCGATTTTGGCCGCCTGCAGCGCCTTATCCGGCGAAAGCCCCATCTGCCGCAGATGCCAGCTCAGCGTCCGTCCCTGTGCATCCTTGAACTCCTCCGGCGACCTCCCTTCCAGTTCGCCGGCCATCGCCCGGCTGCCGAAGCACCCCAGTCCGAACAGGTTTCCCTCCTCTTCAACGGTGGCGACCACCTTCACCGTCCGGCGCGGGTGCCAGCCGGCCTGGTGCCAAGTGCGCACGCACTCAATCGCCACCGCCACCCCCAGCGCCCCATCCAGTTCGCCGCCTTCCGGCACGGTGTCGAGATGGGACGCGGACATCACCGCCGGGAGCGCCGGGTCCTTGCCCGCGTAGGTGCCCACCAGATTGCCGATCGCATCGATGCTGACCTCCATGCCGGCCTCGCGCATGGCCGTCGTCGTCAGTTCCATGCCGCGCCGGTACTCGGGCGAATAGGTCATGCGGGTGATGCCGCCCTGCGTGGTCCGGCCCGCCGTCCCGAGGGCGGCGATCAGCGTCCGTACGTTGTCGATATCGGGCCGGGGAGTGGCAGCGTGGCTCATTTCTCCCTCCTTGCTTGTTCTCAAGTCCGGACGGCCGAGGCCGGCATCGGGAAGATTCCACAGAGCAGGCGGGCAATCAGCGCACGGGCGATGAACACCGGTTTGCCTCGGCGGCCCGGGGTGCTCTCAAGGAACTCGGCGCCGAAGCCGAAGCAGTCGAAAACGATGCCGTCGACGCGCTTCGCCGCGTCATCAAGATCGCGGAGAAGCGCGGCGTGGTCCGCGAACGGCGAGGCGACGAGGATGGGCTCGGGGCGATAGCCGCGCCCCCTCCAGCGCTCCGCAGCCTCGCCGGCCTGGCCTTCCGTGGGGACGACGAGCAGGAGTGTTTTGCCGGGCGGAAGGATCGGGGCGACGGCATGTTCCAGCACGTCGAAGGGCTGCACCACCGGCACGTTGGCGCGCAGTTCTGCGAAGCGGCCGGTGCAGCCGACGATCACGATGTCCGCACCGGCGCGGCAAACCCGGTCGATGGCGGATTGAACGTAAGGGGCCAGACGATCGTGCGCGACGTAGACGGAACGACCGTCGGCCAGGAGGGTGATCAGATCGGTCTCGCCCCGCCGAGGTTCGAGCCCCGCGATCTCGGCCGCGTCCAGACCGTTCAGGGCTCCCTCCTCGACGATGGTGAAGGCGTCGTTCCAAAGTCTGGCGAACTCTCGCGTCAGGTCGTCGCGAGGCGTCTGGCCGATGACCACCAGACCGACGGTCGTTCCAGCCATCAAGACAGGACCGCCGGCACCACGAACTCGCCCCAGCCGCTGGCGGACTCGTCGACGATGCCATCCTCCATGACGACGCGGCCGCGCGAGACGGTCATCAACGCGACGCCGTTCAGCTTCCAGCCGTCATAGACCCGCGCGATGTCCTTGGACCTGCAGTAGGACTTGTTGCGGTCGACGACGAATTCGGCATCGATGTCGATCAGCACCAGGTCGGCATCGGCGCCGACCCTGATCGCGCCCTTGCGGGGATAGAGCCCATACACCTTGGCCGGGTTGGTCGCGATCAGGTCGACCATCCTCGCCAGACTGATGCGGCCCCGCTTGACCGCGGTCGCCATCAGGGGCAGGCGCATGTCGATCCCGGGGAAACCGGCCGGCGCCACGAAAATGTCCTTGTCGCCTTTTTCCTTTTCGCTGGTCAGGAACGGGCTGTGGTCGCTGCCGATGATGTCAACCGAACCATCCGTGACGTAGTCCCACAGCTTTTCCATCAGGGCCCGTTCGCGAAGCGGCGGGTTGCACTTGGCGAAAGGCCCGAGCTCATCGAGCGCGTCGGTGGTCAGGTAAAGGTAATGCGGGCAGGTTTCGAGGATGACATCCATCCCCCGGAACTTGGCCTGCTTGGCCAGCTCGGCCGCTTCCGGCGTCGAGATGTGGCAGAGCGTCACCCGGGTTCCCAGCTTCTCGGCGAAGCAGAGGACCTTGGCGACGGCCTCGACTTCGGAGATCGGTGGACGGGAATCGGCATGGTCGCGGCCGTGAACGCGCCCCTCCGAGCGGAACTTCCGGATGTTGTAGCTGATCAGGTCGTTGTTCTCGGCGTGGACCGCCAGCCGTTTGCCGGTGCCGGCAACGACCCTGAACCCTTCGTAGATGTACCCGTCGTTGGCCATGGTGAGGCCTTCGAACTCCTTCTCACGGCCTTCCGGCGGCTCGTGGAAGAATGTCTTGAAGGCGATGATTCCCTCCTTGGCGACCAGCGGGATCTGGTCGAGCTTGTCCGCCCCCGCCGCTCCGAAGAAGGCGAAATCAACCACCGACTGGGCCTTGGCGATCTCCACGCGGCGGCGCAGGATCTCCGGCGAATAGGGCGGCGGCAGCGAGATCGGATGTTCGCACACCGTCGTCACCCCGCCCGCGGCCGCGGCCATGCTGCCGGTAAAGAAGGTCTCGCGCTCACTCTTGCTGGGGTCGCGGAAGTGGACGTGCGGATCAACGCCGCCGGGCAGCAGCGTCTTGCCTTTCCCGTCCACCACCCTGGTGGCATCGGGAAGGCAGCGATCCTCGGCGATGGCGACGATCTTACCGTCCTTGATGGCGACGCCGCAGTCGGCGAGAGTACCCTCGGCAAACAGACGGACGTTCTTGATCACCAGATCGGCGTTCATTTCAATCTCCCTGGAACTGTATCAGCTGTTTGCGTCTTCCCGGCCGTCCGGGCCGGCAGCGTGAAGGCCACGGCGAAGGAGATCAGCAGCGCCCCTCCCATGGCATACACTCCGGCATCGGTGCTGTGGGTCTGCGTGGTCAGCCAACCCACCAGGAACGGACCGACAAATCCGCCCAGGTTGCCGAGCCCATTGATCATGCCGATTGCCCCGCCCGCGACGTGGCTGGGAAGCAGGATTCGTGGGATGGTCCAGAAGCTCCCGGCGAAACCCTGCATGAAGAAGCCGCACCCGATCAGGAACGCGTAAGCCACCCAGACTTCGGCCCGGAAGGCGGTGGCGCACAAGAAGCACACGGCGAATCCAAGCGCGGGGATGGCAATGAAAAGCCTTCGGTTCATGGTGCGATCGGAGAACCAGCCGGTAACGTACATCCCGACGATCGTGGCGATGTACGGAACCGCGGACAAGAAGCCGACCGCGACCATGCCGGTGTTCATCAGGGATTTCAGGATCGTCGGCAACCAAATGGTGAAACCAAGAATTCCGATCATGTAGAAGAAGAAGAATACGACAAGCTTCCACACATTGAGGTTGAACACGACATCCTTGTAGCTGCTATCGACCTTGACAGTCGATTGCAACAACGCATCTTCCTCGCGCTGACGGGAGATCAGATAGTCTCGTTCCTCGGTCGAAATCCACTTGGCATCCTGCGGCCGGTCGTCGATCAGTGGCCACCACACGGCAAGGAGCAGCACCGAGACCAGCCCTTCGACCACGAAGACCTGCCGCCAACTCCACTCGGTAATCAGCCAGCCGGAGATTGGCCCGGTGATCATCGAGGCGATGGGCAGGTTCATGATGAAGAACGAGTTGGCCATGCCCCGCTCCTCGGGTGGGAACCAATGGCTGACGATCACCAGCATGGCCGGGAAGATGCCGCCTTCGGCGACGCCCAGCAGGAACCGCAAAACGAGCAACTGCGTCTCGCTGGTGACGAAGCCCGTGGCGACTGAAATGAGGCCCCAGGCCAGGATCGTGGCGGCAATGAACTTCTTGGCGCTGCCAAGCTCGGCGATATGGCCTCCGGGAATCTGAAGGAACAGGTAGCCGATGAAGAAGATGCCCGCCGCCAAGCCCGCAATCGAAGCGGTGATGTGCAAGGCATCAGTCATTCCGCCCGCAATGGCAAAGCCTATATTGACTCTGTCCATATAAGCGATGATGTAAACGAGAATTGCCGGCGGGATTATCCTGAGCCACCGTTTGCTTGGAATAGCGTCCATGTTGTTTCCGTCCCGTTCCGAGGTTGAGTGTCTCACGCAGCACATCCCACGGAGTGCGTTCGATGGTAGAAAGGTATGGTAAAATCACAAATGCCCATTCGTGCGAAATGAATAACATTATGTTATGGGTATGACTATGAACCTGCGCCAAATCGAGGTTTTCCGCGCCATCATGCTGACCGGCTCGATCAGCGGCGCGGCGCGGCTGCTGTCGGTGTCGCAGCCGGCCGTCAGCCGGCTGCTGGCCTACACCGAGGATCGTCTGGGCCTGAAGCTGTTTGCCCGCATCACGGGGCGCCTCAAGGCCACGCCCGAGGCGCGCCGCCTGTTCGACGAAGTGGACGAGGTCTACCAGGGCGTGCAGAGGATCAACGACCTCGCCGCGGCTCTGCGCACCGGCAGCACCGGACGGTTGCGGGTGGTCGGCAGTCCAAGCCTGGGCGAGTCCGTCCTGCCAGCTGCTCTGGCCTTGTTCCGGGAGCTGCATCCGGCGGTCCAGGCCGAGGTGCACACCCTGACCCTGGCCGACCTGGTCCGACAGGTGGCGATCAACCGGGCCGACGTCGGCCTGACCATGCTGCCCGTCGAGCATCCCAACATAACCGTCACCGTCATTTGCGAGGGGCGCCTGATGTGCGTCTGCCGCCGCGATCATCCTCTCGCCGTTTGCGAAAAGGTGGCCCCGGGCGATCTCACCGGGTTCCCGCTCATCGCCTACGACCGGGAAACGCCTTTCGGGATGATCGTGTGGGGCTACCTCGACCGAGCGCCGCAAACCCTGCGCCCGAGCGTCATCGTCCGCTTCACGCCGATGGCCTGCGCCCTGGTGCAGGCCGGGGCGGGGGTCGCCATCACCGACGAGTTCGTGATGACCGGACGGACCTGGCCGGACTTGGTCGCCAAGCCGCTAACGCCGAAAGTCCCCCTTCGCATCCGCCAACTGGTGCCGCGGGATGCCCCGATGTCGCGCCTGGCGCGGTCATTCTCGACGGTACTGCGCAGCGTCCTGCCGTTCCCCGATCCCTCCGGGGAGGCCTAGCAAAAAAAAAGGGGCGGAAAATCACTCCTTCTTCACCGCCTCGATGGCGTCGGTGACCATTTTCCGGTCCGGGCTGTCTGGCGGCAGTACGTCGAGCACCCGGCGCCAATAGTCCTGCGCGACATCGGCGTGACCGGCCTGCGCCGCGACCAGGCCCAGATACCACAGCACCTCGGGCCGCTTGGGATCGATCTGCTCGGCACGGTGCAGCAGGTCGATCGCCCGCCGCGGAACCGGCGCATCCGGCTTCTGCGCCTCGATCAGCGCCTGCACGCCCTGTACCAGCACCGAAACATCGTTCGGCAGCAAGGCCGAGGCCCGCTCGTAGGCGTCGGCGGCCTTGTCGTGCTCGGCCAGCACCGCATAGGCGCGACCCAGCCGCACCCAACCATCGGCGTCGTTCGGGTCGGCCTCCAGCCGGGCGGCAAGCTGCGCCACCATGCCCTTGATCATGGTGGTACGGTCCGCCTCGGACATGTTGGCCGCGGCGGTCATCTGCGCCTCGTCGGGACCAGGTGCCGGCCCGGCCGCCTGCTCCGGCGCGGGCGCCGGCTCCGGCGGGGCGGGCGGCATCGCCGGCGCGGCGAGACCGCTCAGCTTCGCCGTCTCCTCGATCCGCCGCGCGATCTCGGAACGCATGTCCGCGTCGGAAGTTTCGCCGGCCAGCTTCACCCAGGCATCGAGCGCCTGCTGGCCACGTCCGGCCTGCGCGTCGGCCAGCGCCAGATAGAAACGCGCGACCTGGTTCGAGGCATCGGCCTTCAGCGCATTGCCGAACGCCTCGCGTGCCGCCGGCGTCACCACGCCCTCGCCCCCGAGCACCAGCATCTCGCCGTACCCCGCATCGTCATCGGCGCCAATGCCCCCCAGCGCGATCAGGTTGCGATAGGCATCGGCGCTGCCCTTCCAGTTGCCGATGCTGGCCAGGGTGCGGGCATAAAGCTGCCAGCCCTCGCGGTTGTTCGGGTCCGCGCGCAGCTTGTCGGCGAGGGAGGCGGCCATCTTCGCCATGTCGGGATGATCGGGAACGCCAGTGGGAGTCTTGCTGCTGGCCACGCGCAGCGCAAACGACGTATCCGCCACGCCCGGAGCGCCGAGCTTCAGATAGAGCCCGGCCGCTCCCCCCGCCACCAGCACCGCCAGCACGACGGCAAGCAGAGGGCTGCGGTGCGTCGCCGCCGCCCGGTCCGGCGCCGCGGCGGCAACCGCCAGCAGGCGCCGCTCGATCTCCAGGCGCGCCGATTGCGCTTCCGCCGCGCCGATCAGGCCGCGCGCGACGTCGCGCTCCAGCTCCTGCAACTGATCGCGATAGACGGCGCTGTCGTAGCGGGCCCGGCCGGGCAACGCAGGACCGGTCCGCAGCGCGGGAAGCACCAGCAGCAACAGTGCGACCGCACCAAGACCCGCGAACACCAGGGCGAGCGCGATCACGCGTCGGTCTCCTTGAGAATCCGCGCCAGGCGCTCCCGCTCGGCCTCGGTCAGCGGCGACTCCGCTTGCTGCGGGCGGCGGCGCAGATACAGCACCACGCCGAAACCGCCGGCCAGCAGCACCAGCGCCGGGGCGAACCACAGTACCAGGGTGGCCGGCTCCAACGGCGGCTTCAGCAGCACGAAATCGCCGTAGCGGGCGACAATGAACTGGCGTGCCGCCACGTCGCTGTCGCCGGCCCGCAGACGCTCGCGCAGCAGCATGCGGATATCGTGCGCCAGGGAAGCGTCGGATTCGTCGATCGACTCGTTCTGGCAGACCAGGCAGCGCAGGGTCTGGCTGAGCGCGCGCGCCCGCGCCTCCAGCGCCGGGTCGGCCAGGCGCTCGCTCGGCTCGACCGCGCCGGCCAGCCCAGGGACCAGCAGCAACAGCAGGAAAAGCGCGCGGATCATGGCCGCCCCAACTGGTGCAGCAACGGCAGCAACTCCTTGTTCACCGCCTCGGGGCTGAGCGGGCCGACGAACTTCTTGCGGATCCGGCCGGTCTTGTCGATCACGTAGGTCTCCGGGACGCCATACACGCCGAAGTCGATGCCGGTGCGGCCGCTGAGATCAAGGCCGACACGGCGATAGGGATCGCCGGCATCGTCGAGCAGCTTTTTCGCGTCGTCCGGCGTGTCCTTGTAGGCAATGCCGGTGATCGCGATCTTTTCCTGGTTGGCCAGGCGCATCAACACGGGATGCTCGATGCGGCACGGCACGCACCAGGAGGCGAAGAAATTCACCACCACCACCTGGCCGCGCAACGACGCCGAACTGACCGCCGCGCCGGCGCCGAGCGGCGGCAAGTCGAACGCCGGCATCGGCTTGTCGATCAAGGCCGAGGGCAACGCCTGCGGATCGTAGCTCGGCCGCAGGGCCACCGCGAAATAGCCGGCCAGCACCATGAACGCAGCCAACGGCAGCATATACAGCAGCTTGCGCATGGCGGGGTTCACTCCCCGGGCGCGAGTTGCGGCAGGGCCGCCCGCGCCCGGGTGGCGATGCCGATGCGCCAGCGGCGGTCGCTGAGGCTGACCAGGCCGCCGAACGCCATGAGTAACGCGCCGAGCCAGATCCAGGACACCAGCGGCTTGTAGTAGGCGCGG
>PLTJ01000186.1:5685-7575 GCA_003164455.1 Acetobacteraceae bacterium | reverse complement strand
TGCCAGTCCTCGTCCTTCATGCGGATCGCCAGCATGTCGCGGGTGATGCCGGCATTGTTGATCAGGATGGTCAGCGGGCCGGCCGCCGCCTCGGCGGCGGCCACCAGCGCGTCGGGCGCCGCCGGGTCGCGCAGCTCGGCCACGCACACATGCACCCGCTCGCCCAGTTCGCCGGCCAGCGCGTCCATGCCCTCGCGCCGCATGTCGGACAGCACCACCGCCGCCCCCTGGGCGTGCAGCGCGCGCGCGATCGCTCCCCCGATGGCGCCAGAGGCACCAGTCACCAGGGCCGTTTTGCCGTCCAACCGGAACATGGCAGTGCTCTCGCTACAGGGTTTTCAGGAACTGCTCGATCTCGGCGGGCGTGGCCAGCGAGGCGGCAGTGACGTCGGGAGCAATACGCCGAACCAGGCCCGACAGCACCTTGCCGGTGCCGAGTTCGACGAAACTGTCCACGCCCAGCCCCACCATGGTCTGCACGCATTCACGCCAACGCACGGTGGCGGTCACCTGGCGCACCAGCAGATCAACGATCTCGCCCGGATCGGTCGCCTTGGCGGCCGAGACATTGGCCACCACCGGCACCAGCGGTGGCGCCGGCGGCGACTTCTCGAGGACCTCGGCCATGGCATCCGCCGCCGGGGCCATCAGCGCGCAATGAAACGGCGCGGAAACCGGCAGCAGCACCGCCCGCCGTACTCCTTTGGCTTTGGCGATCGCCATGGCCCGCTCGACCGCTGCCTTGTGCCCGGAAATCACCACCTGGCCGCCGCCGTTGTCATTGGCCGGCTCGACCACCTCGCGGCCTTCCGGCCCCTCGGCGGCCTCGGCGCAGATCGCGGTGGCCAGTTCCATATCGGCGCCGAGCAGGGCTGCCATGGCGCCCACGCCGGCCGGCACTGCTTTCTGCATGGCTTGCCCGCGCAGCCGGAGCAACACGGCGGCTTGCGGCGGGGTGAACGCGCCGGCCGCGGCCAGCGCGCTGTACTCGCCCAGCGAATGGCCGGCCACGACCACGGCGCGATCGGCAAGCCGAAACCCGCCCTCCCGTTCCAGCACCCGCAGCACCGCCAGCGAATGGGCCATCAGGGCGGGCTGGGTGTTCTCGGTCAGCATGAGTTGCTCGGCCGGGCCTTCGAACATCAGCCTGGACAGCTTCTGCTTCAGGGCGTCGTCGACCTCTTCGAACACCTCGCGCGCGCAGGCGAAGGCGGCGGCAAGATCGCACCCCATCCCGACGGCCTGGCTGCCCTGGCCCGGGAAGATGAAGGCGTGCACCGGCATGGCGGAACGACTCCCGGAACGATGAAAAGCGAATGGGCGCGCGACGTAGCTTTGCGCGCGAGCGCTGTCAATCAGCCCGATAGCATGCCCGGCCCTGCTCTTGCATCTGCCGGGCAGCCCTGTATAAGCCGTCGCCTTCCCTGCCGGGCGGAGACGGCCTCCCCCGGCTATGCTCACGTGCCATGGTGGCACGGGACCTCCGGTCCGGGGCAGAGACAAGCCAGAGGGAGTGCATATGCCGCTATATGAAACCGTGTTCATCGCACGGAACGACGTCACCCAACAGCAGGTCGAAGCCATCGCCGACTCCGTCGGTGCCCAGCTCGACGCGGACAAGGGCATCGCCCCGCCGCCTCCGCCGGCCGAGGGCGAGGCCGTGCCCGAGGGGCCGCGCCCCAGCGTCTCGGTCAAGAAGCGNNGAGTACTGGGGCCTGCGCAGCTTGGCCTACCGGATCAACAAGAACCGCAAGGGCCACTATATGCTGCTCGGCATCGACGCGGCCCCCGCCTCGGTGCTCGAAATGGAGCGCCTGCTTCGCCTGAACGAGGACGTGCTGCGCTTCATGACCATCCGGGTGGACGCGCTCGAGGAGGGCCAGAGCGCCA
>PLTJ01000186.1:5456-5621 GCA_003164455.1 Acetobacteraceae bacterium | reverse complement strand
ACGACGACCGCGAGGAGTTCCGTGCTCGCGAGGACACGCTGCCGCGCGAGCACGACGAATTCCACGGCGTCGAGGAGTAACGGCCAATGTCCGACACCACAGACGTCAACCCCGCCGCCCGCCGCGCCGCGGTCGGCGCGCGCCGGCCGTTCTACCGCCGCCGCA
>PLTJ01000186.1:0-5374 GCA_003164455.1 Acetobacteraceae bacterium | reverse complement strand
CTCGGCCAGATGGGCGAGGTGGTGAAGGTGAAGCCCGGCTTCGCCCGCAATTACCTGCTGGCCCAGAAGAAGGCGATCCGCGCCAGCAAGGACAACGTTACCAAATTCGAGCAGCAGCGCAGCCAGTTGGAGGCGCAGAACCTCAAGCGCCGCGAGGAAGCCGAGCGGGTTGCCGAGCGGGTCGGCGGCCTGTCCGTCATCATCATCCGCCAGGCCGGCGAGTCCGGCAGCCTGTATGGCTCGGTCAGCTCACGCGACATCGCCGAGGCCTGCACGGCCGGTGGGCTCAGCATCAATCGCCAGCAGGTCATCCTCAGCCAGCCCATCAAGACGCTCGGTCTGACCGAGGTCCGCGTCGTGCTGCATCCCGAGGTGGCGATCACGGTCACCGCCAACGTGGCACGCAGCGCCGAAGAAGCCGCCAAGCAGGCCCGTGGCGAGCGCGTCACCGGGCCGGAGGAGGCCGTGGAGGAACCAACTCTCGGCGTCGAGGACCTGTTAGAGCCGCCGACCGAGCAACCGGCCTGACCGTTTCCGCCCCGGCCCCATGCGGGCGCCGGGGCGGTCTCGCGCCGTTTTGTAATACGTGCCTCTTGAACTCGCAGTCGTCCCGACGGCATTGTTGCGTAACCAAATGCGCGGAATGCCGGAGGGAAAGTCATGCGCTCTATCCTGCATCACGTACTTCGAAGGTTCATCGTTCTCGGCCGCCTGACCGTACGGTGGCCGGATGGCGAACTGACCACCTATAGTGGCAAACCCGGTCCCGAAGCCCTGATCGCCATCAAGGACGAGCGCACGATCCGCCGCTTCGCCCTCAACCCTGCCCTCGCCCTGGGCGAAGCCTATATGGATGGCGGGCTGGTGCCGGTGGACTGCACCATCCATGACGTGCTCGATCTGCTGCTCACCAATCGGGCGACCGAGGCGGCGGGCCAGGAACTGATCCGCCTGCATGAATGGATGGGCTGGCTCATCCGCCGCATCGCCCAGTTCAACCCGGTCAGGCGCGCCCAGCGCAACGTCGCCCACCACTACGACCTCAACGGCCGGCTGTACGCGCTGTTTCTCGACCGCGACCGTCAGTACTCCTGTGCCTACTTCCCGACTGGTACCGAAACTTTGGAGGAGGCGCAGGCCGCCAAGAAGCGCCACATCGCCGCCAAGCTGCGGCTCGATCGCCCCGATCTTGAGGTGCTCGACATCGGCAGTGGCTGGGGCGGCATGGCCCTGAGCCTGGCCCGCGACTATGGCGCCCGCGTCACCGGCATCACCCTCTCGCACGAGCAGTTGGCCGAGTCGCAGGCACGGGCCGCGGCCGAGGGCTTATCCGACCGGATCAGCTTCGAGATGCTGGACTACCGCAGCCTGCATCGCCGCTTCGACCGCATCGTCTCGATCGGCATGTTCGANNCCCGACGGGCTCGCCCTGCTGCACGCCATCGGTCGCAGTGGCGTCCCTGGCGGCACCAACCCATGGCTGGCCAAGTACATCTTCCCAGGCGGCTACTGCCCGTCGCTGTCGGAAGCCATGTCGGCAATCGAGAAGTCCGGGCTGGTCACCACCGACATCGAGATCCTGCGGCTGCACTACGCCGAGACGCTGCGCCACTGGCGCCGCCGCTTCGCCGCCAACCGCGACGCCATCGTGGCGCTCTTCGACGAGCGCTTCTGCCGCATGTTCGAATTCTACCTGTCCGGCGCGGAGCTGTCATTCCGGCGCGAAGGCCAGGTGGTGTTCCAGATCCAACTGGTGCGCGACCAGGCCGCCGTGCCGCAGACCCGCGACTACATGGTCGACGCCGAGCGCACCGCCGCGCGCAATCTCGCCACCGCCTGACCGAGGGCGCCGGCGAGCGGGGCAGCGCCCGCCACCGTGATGTCCCCATCTATGCACGTGATTCACACCCCCCCCGGTTTGGGGGGTCCGTCGTGTCGGCGCTATGGTCCGCCAGCCCAGAGCGTCATGTCATGAACACCATCGAATCCCCCCCCCCGCTGCTCGGCCTGTCGCAGCGCATCCCGCCGTCGAACCAGCAGGCCGAGCAGGCATTGCTCGGCGCGCTGTTGGCCAACAACAAGGCCTACGAGCGGGTCAGCGAGTTCCTCACCGCCGAGCATTTCGTCGATCCCATCCACGGCCGCATCTTCGCCGCTATCGCCCGGCGCGTTGAGGCCGGGCAGCTCGCCGATGCGGTGACGCTGAAGGCCGAGTTCGAACATTCCGGCGTGCTCGACGAGGTCGGCGGCACGACCTATCTGGCCCAGCTGCTCGGCGCCATGGTCGGCATCATCAACGCCGGCGAGTACGGCCGCGCCATCTACGACGCCTGGCTGCGCCGCCAGCTCATCGACATCGGCGAGACCGTGGTCAACAACGCCTTCGGCGCCGGCACCGAGCTGGACGGGCGGGCCCAGATCGAAATCGCCGAACAGGATCTGTTCAATCTCGCCGAGCGCGGCGCCACCGCCGGCGGCTTCGTCACCTTCGAGCACGCGCTGGTCGAGGCGATCCAGAACGCCGAGCACGCTTTCCAGCGCTCCGGCGGCGTCTCCGGCCTGTCCACGGGGCTGCGCGACCTCGACAAGAAAACCGGTGGGCTGCATCCCTCCGACCTGGTGATCCTCGCCGGCCGCCCCGGCATGGGCAAGTCCGCGCTCGCCACCAAGATCGCCTTTGGCGCCGCCCGCGCCATCCAGTCCGAGGCGCGCCGTACCGATCCGAACGCGGTGCCGCGCGGCTCGGTCGCCCTGTTTTCCCTGGAAATGAGCGCCGAGCAGTTGGCCACGCGGCTGCTGAGCGAGGAAGCGCGCATCGTCGGCGAGCGCATCCGCCGCGGCGATATCGGCCAGAAGGATTTCGATCGATTCGTCCAGGTTTCCCGGGATATCGGATCGCTGCCGCTGCACATCGACGACACGCCCGCGATCACCCTCTCGGCGATGCGCACGCGCTGCCGGCGGCTGGCGCGCACCAAGGGCCTGTCGCTGATCGTGATCGACTACCTCCAGCTCATGCGCCCCGCCGCCGGCACGCGGCCGGAGAACCGGGTGCTGGAAATCAGTCAGATCACCCAGGGCTTGAAGGCGATTGCCAAGGAGCTGGCGGTGCCGGTGCTGGCACTGTCGCAGCTCTCCCGCTCCGTTGAGAGCCGCGAGGACAAGCGCCCGCAGCTTTCCGATCTGCGCGAGTCCGGATCAATCGAGCAGGACGCGGACCTGGTGATGTTCATCTATCGTGACGAATATTATGAACAAAACCGCGAACCGAAACAACTAAGATTCGAAACCGAGGAAAAATTCCACAGCGCGATGGATAAATGGAAGCGCGATATGGAGAACGTTCACAATAGGGCTGAGCTGTTGATCGAGAAGAACCGCCATGGTGCCACCGGCAAGATTGATCTCTACTTTGAGGGAGAATATACGCGTTTCACGGATATCGATCTGCATCATGAGGGCGACTGAACTGTGTTGTCTTCCATGAGGGCGGGTATCGACCTCGCCGCCAGCGCGATTCTCCATGTCGACCTCGCCGCCATCGCCGCCAACTGGCAAGCGCTGTGCCGTCGCCACTCAGCCGGCGCGGTCGCCGCCGTGGTCAAGGCCGACGCTTATGGACTCGGCGCCGCCGCGGTCGCGCCGCATCTTCTGGCCGCCGGTTGCCGGCACTTCTTCACCGCCCATTTCTCCGAGGCGATCGCGCTTCGCCCGCTGCTGCCGGGGGCCATGCTCGCCGCCCTGAACGGCCCACCGCCCGGCAGCGAGCGCGAGCACCTTGCCCACGACATTCTTCCCGTGCTCGGTTCGCTCGATGCGATCGATCGCTGGACGGCACTCGCCCATCGGGAGAGCCGGCGCCTGCCCGTGCTGCTGCACGTCGACACCGGCATGAACCGTCTCGGGCTGGACGCCGCCAGCATTCGCGCGCTCGCCGCCGCCCCGGGCCGGCTGGACGGACTCGATCTGCGTTATGTGCTCACCCATCTGGTGGCGTCCGAACTGCCCGACGACCCGGCCAACATGGCGCAACGGGACCGCTTCGCCGCGGCCTGCGCCATGCTGCCGCCGGCGCCGCGCAGCCTCTCCAATTCCTCCGGCCTGTTTCTCGATGCCCGCTTCGCTTCCGACCTCGCCCGCCCCGGGGCGGCGCTGTACGGCATCAATCCCACGCCGAACCGTCCCAATCCCATGCGCCTGCCGGTTCGCCTGTGCGCCCGCATCCTCCAGGTCCACGACATCGAAACGGGCGAGGGCGTCGGCTACAATGCCACCTGGCGCGCCCCTCGCCCCAGCCGCATCGCCACCCNNGGGTCGGATTTTGACGCCCCCCCCATTCCGCTGGTAGGCCGTGTCTCCATGGACCTGACCACCTGCGACGTGACCGACCATCCGGCGATCGGCGCCGGCGACTGGCTGGAGCTGATGGGGCCGCACTGTTCCCCCGACACGCTGGCCGAGGCCGCCGGCACCAATGCCTACGAGATCCTCACCGGCTTCGGCCCGCGCATCGTCCGGGCCTACGCGGCGTGAGCAAGCCCCTCGATGCCCTTGCCGCGATCGGCCGTGCCGTCTTCGGCGCCTGCCGGCTCACCGGCCGCATTGCCCTGTTCGGCCTCGACGGCCTGTCCCATCTGGCGCGCCCGCCCCTGTACGGCAGGGCGATTCTGCGCGCCTTCCTGGACATCGGCTATTACAGCCTGCCCGTGGTGGCGCTGACCGCGATCTTCACCGGCATGGTGCTGGCGCTGCAATCGGCCACCGGCCTGTCGCGCTTCAATGCCGAGAGCGCGGTGGCCAACCTGGTGGTGCTGTCGATCACCCGTGAGCTCGGCCCGGTGCTGGCCGGNNTCGACGCTGTCCACCAACCCGATGAAATACCTGGTCGCCCCCCGGCTGCTCGGCGGCCTGCTGGCGCTGCCGCTGCTGGTGCTGGTGGCCGACATCCTGGGGGTGCTCGGCGGCTTCATCATTGCCTCGGTGAAGCTCGGCTACAACGCCGAAGTCTATCTGACCAACACGCTCAACTTCGTGCAGACCGGCGACGTCGTGTCGGGGCTGGTGAAGGCGGCGGTGTTCGGCTTCCTGGTGACGCTGATGGGNNCACGGCTACAACAGCCGCGGCGGCGCCCAGGGCGTCGGCACCGCGACCACCAACGCCGTGGTCTCGGCCTCGGTGCTCATCCTCGCCTTCGACTACGTGCTCACCGAACTGTTCTTCGCCCGATGAGCGACACCCAAGCCGTGGTCCCGAAAATCCGCATCCGCGGCCTGTGCAAGGCCTTCGGCGACAAGATCGTGCTCGACGGCATCGACCTCGACGTGGCGCCGCGCACCTCCATGGTGGTGATCGGCGGCTCCGGCACCGGCAAGT
>PLTJ01000235.1 GCA_003164455.1 Acetobacteraceae bacterium | reverse complement strand
ACACCCTGGCCGGCCGGGGCGCGGCGGAAACCGGCGAGAGTTAGTCCCGGTCGGGCACGGACGGGTACGGGCCGGGATAGCGCTCCACCAGGACCGCGTGCGAAACAAGGCTGCCGTCGTCGAGGCCGACGTGGACCAGGAACGCCGACGGCTCCAGCACCCACATGCCCGGCGAGTCGGTGAACAGTTCGAAATCGACGACCTGCGCGGCGCCGGGGCCGGTCATGGCGATGGCCTGGGCGACGTTGCCGATGATGGTCCGGTGGTGGTGGCCGCAGATGATCCGCCGGACCTGCCGGTGCCTGCGCACCAGCGCCTCGAAGCCGGCGGGGTTGCGCAGGAGGATGCTGTCCATGCTGCCGACGCCGCAGGCGAAGGAGGGATGGTGCATGGCGATGATGGTCGGCTTGTTGGGCTGCTCGGCCAGCGTCCGGTCCAGCCAGGCCATCCGCCGCGGGCACAACTCGCCGTCGATCTGGCCCGGGATCATCGTATCCAGCATGACCAGCCGCACCGGCAGGTGTTCGACGGTGTACTGCACGAACTCGGGATCGGTGCTGACGCCGGGCAGGTGATCGAGCGCGGTGCGGAAGTTGGCGCGGTCGTCGTGGTTGCCGGGAATGACGTAGACCGGAATGTCGATCAGCCGCGCCAGCATCTCCGCCAGGTTCTGGTATTCGGCGATCAGGCCGTTGTTGGTGAGGTCGCCGGTGATGAGCAGCGCGTCGGGGCGCGGGCGGAAGTCACGCACCGCGCGCAGCGCGCGCTCGGTCAGCACGTTGGTTTCGCAAATCCGCATGGCGGCGAGGCCGAGCGGGCGGACATGCAGGTCGGTAAGCTGGATCAGGATCATGGGGGCCTGCTCTCAGGGAGTCGCCATCCGGCGGATGGTGCGAGGGATGGGTGCCGCGATCAACCCGGATAACCCCACCGATCGAGAAACGGGCGGAAGAATCGGGTCAGTTCGGCCTGCACCGGACCCGGCAGGTCGCGCCACTTGCCGCTGCGCCCGTCGCCGATGTGGGTGCGGTGGATCTGGGTCACCGGGTCCATCACGATCCGTCCCGCCGACACCACCCGCCCGGGCGGCAGGTCGGCGAAGGCCGCGCTGAAGGTGCGCACCGCTTCGGTGCGGTAGCGCGCGAAGATCGCCGCGCTCACCGCCGGCGTGGGGTTCAGCCCGAGGGCGCGCGCCAGCCGCTCCGGCGCGGCCGCATCCTCGAAGAAACGATCCTCGTAGCGCAGCAGCAAATGCCCCTGCGCCGCGAGTCGCATCATCCGGGCGCAATCGTCGGCGATCCAGTGGACGGCCTGGTTGAGTGGTGCGTTGAACCGCTGCGCCATCGACATCGCGGCATCGCGCGGGTCGCGCAGGCTGAGGAAGACCGTCGCCCGCGCCGTCGCCAGCCAGGCATCGAGCCCGGCGCTGCCGTGGTGGGACTTGACCACGAGGCAGCGGCCGGTGGCTTCGGGTACATCCTCCACCTTGTCCGCATAGACGGCCACGACCCGTTGTTCGCCAAGGGCGGCGATCATCAGTTCGCGGACGACGTTGAACACCCAGGTCGAGGCGCTGCCATGCAACCCGATGGTGGCGATCAGCCCCGGCGGCGGTGCGTCCTCGCCCGGCAATCCGGCGGCCTCCTCGCTATCGTTCGCGGCCCGGTAGCGTAGCAGGGGGCGCCGAGAAGTGAAGCGCGATCCGGACGGCGGGTCCGTTTGAATGGCCCCCATCAATCCAAAGAAGACGATTCTCCGCCGATAATCTCTGTGCAGCCAGAGCTTACCGTGTTACCCTTGTTAACAATGCGCTGTGATCGAATGGATCGATCTTGAACGGAAGGTTGTTATGCCCCTGTTCCGTATTTCGGATGGTAAATTTCAGCGGCTCAAGCCAAGGCTGGCCGCCAAGGAACGGAACCTTCAGGACCTGATCGAGGCCAACCTTCTGGAAGCGCTTGACGTCCACTTTCTTGCGCGTGAATACACAACAACAACGGGCGGTCGTATAGATACGTTGGGAGTGGATCGCACCGGAGCCCCCACCATCATCGAATATAAACGGAACCAGAACGACAACGTAATCAATCAATCTTTATCATACCTTCGGTGGCTGAAGCATCAAAAGTCAGAATTTTTTGAAATGTTGATGGCAAAGCGCTTGCCAAAAGAACTCATAAACGAAATCTCACTAGACTGGGAAAATCCACGCGTTATATGTATCGCTGAAAATTTTAGCAGATTCGATATCGACACGAGTGACATCGTGCCGATCAAGATCGAGCTCATGGTGTACAGGTTCTATGAGAATGATGTTTTTAGCTTGGAGTTTCAGTCGGTTGGAGGACGCGAACGGGAACCCCTGACTCCCTTGGACAAAACGCACGACCCGGGCGGTGGCGATTTAATCGACGTCCACCTGCGTCGTGGATCAGATGAGATAAATGGGTTATTCGAGAACCTCCGTGCGCAGGTGAAGGCGCTGGGTCCGGATGTGGTTGAACGTCCGACAACGGTATACATAGGGTATCGAGCCTCAAAAAATTTCTTGGAAGTGCATATCCAGAAGCATCAGTTGAAATTATATCTGCGTCCAGTAGATTATGAAGATCCAGAAGGGCGCATTAGCAAGATCGATCCAAGCTACCGTTGGACTTTAGACCGTCTCGTCTTGGTAAAGAATTCCGAGGAGTTGGACTATGCCATGAAACTCATTATCCTGTCATACAAGGATGTGAGCTGAGAGAGTCTGCTGCCGTAACGTTATACCCGATGCTACGCCTTGCATCCAACCGTTCCGAATGGCCTGAGTTTGCTCAGCGCTAAGTGTACCAAGCCGTCTGGGCTAGTGCCGGAGAGACCGAGTAGCCGCCCGCATCCTTCGCGGCCACTCAAGCCGGTCCACCACCATCGCGATCCCTCCGCCTCCTACGGAAACGCCTGCCTGACCGCCGCCACGCACTTGCGCATCAGCGAGGGCAGCGCAACCGCGTCCAGCGCGTCCAGCGGATGCAGGAACCCATCCCCCTCGATCCGCTCCACAACAGCGGCGAACACCGCGATGTGAAGCTGGAAATGGGTGAACCCGTGCCGCACCTCGCCGGCCGCCCGCCACACCGCCGCCATCGGCGCATGCGCGAATGCCTCGGCGGGACTCCAGCGTTCCGCCCGCCACGGCGTGCCGGGCAACTCGGTCATCCCGCCCAGCAGGCCGCGCGGCGGGCGCCGGCGCAGCAGCACGTTGCGTCCGTCGGTCAGCCAAAAATGCGCGCCATACCGCAACGGTCGCAGCGCCTTCGGCGCCCGGCGCGGCAAGTCACCGGCAATCCCGCCGCGGCGCCCGGAGCAGCCCCCCATCCACGGACACAGCACGCAGGAAGGCGAGCTCGGCGTGCACACGCCGGCACCGAGATCGAACAACGCCTGGGCGAAATCCGAGGGCCGGGCGCGGGCGGCCGCGTCCGCCCCCAACCGGGCCGCGGCGGCGGCGATCGCCGCCTTCGCCCCCGGCAACGGCTCGACGATGGCGAAAACCCGCGCCGCCACCCGCTCGACATTGCCGTCCACCGGCACCACCGGCACCCCGAAAGCAATCGCCGCCACCGCCGCGGCGGTATAGGCGCCGATGCCGGGCAACCCCCGCAGCCCCTCGACATCGCGCGGAAAACCGCCCCGCGCCACCACCGCCCGGGCACAGGCATGCAGGTTGCGCGCCCGGGCGTAATAGCCGAGCCCCGCCCAGGCCAGCAGCACCGCCTCCTCCGGCGCCGCCGCCAGCGCCGCCACATCGGGGAAGCGCGCGAGGAACCTCTCGTAGTAAGGTCCGACCGTCCCCACTGTGGTCTGCTGAAGCATGATCTCGCTCAGCCAGACCCGGTACGGGTCGGCCGTCCCGCCCAGCGGGGCGCGCCAGGGCAGGCGGCGGCGGTGGCGGTCGTACCAGGCCAGCAGATCGGCGGCGCGAATCACGGGATGTCTATGACGGGGCAACAGATGAACGACAAGCCGGACGAGCCCAAACCCAGCCGCCACATCTACGGCCCGCGCCCGGTCGGCGCGTTGCTGCCCGCCCTGGTGCGCCCGGCCTTCCGCAAGCGCGCCCCCGCCACCGCCCCGGTGCTGGCCGACTGGGAGGCGATCGTCGGCCCCGCGCTCGCCGCCACCACCACGCCGCGGAAATTGTTCTCCGGCACGCTCGCCATCGCCTGCGCCGGCCCGGTGGCGATGGAACTGCAACACCTTTCCGAGGAACTGATGGCGCGCATCAACGGCCATCTCGGCCGCGTGGCGGTGACCCGGCTGCGCTTCATCCAGGATGTCCCGCTCCCCCTGCCCGTCGCCCCGCCGCCGCGCCCGCAGGCGACCGTTGCCGCCCGCCGTGCCGTCGAGTCGCTGCCCGAGGGGCCCTTGCGCGACGCCCTGGAGGCGCTCGGCCGCGTGGTCTTGACGTCACCCCCGGGCTGAGCCCGACTAGCTGACTCGACTCCCGCTTGGGTTCTATGCCAAAAAACCATATATAGAGGTTCAAATGCAGTTTTCGCGGCGCACTCTACTAGCCGTTGTGCCCACCTTGGCCATCCCCGGACTCGCCCGGGCGGCCGAGCCGGCCACCATGACCGAGCGTGCCCTGGGCAGCCCGGACGCCCCGGTGTCGGTGGTCGAATTCTACTCGCTGACCTGCTCGCACTGCGCCGACTTCTATCGCGAGACCTTCCCGCGGGTGAAGAGCGAGCTGATCGACACCGGCAAGCTGCGCTATGTGTTCTGGGACTTCCCGCTCGACCAGGTGGCGCTGGCCGCCGCCATGGTCGCTCGCTCCCTGCCGGCCGAGCGCTATGTGCCGTTCATCGGCGCGCTGCTGGCCTCGCAGGACCGCTGGGCCTTCGCCCGCGGCGTGAACTCCATCGATGAACTGGCCAAGATGGCCGCCCTCGCCGGGCTGCCGCGCGAGGCCTTCGACAAGGCGATCGCCGATAACGACCTCAAGGCCTGGATTATCAAGCGCCAGGACGAGGCACAAAAAGCCTATGGCATCGACTCGACTCCGAACTTCGTGTTCAACGGCAAGGCGGTGAAGGACCACCGCGAACCCGGAGCGGTGGGCTTCGATGCCTTCGCCAAGGATGTCGCCGAAGCCGCCGGATAGCGGCGCACGCACAGCCGCGAGAGGACGCCATTGCCTGTCAGCTTCAGCCGACTGCGCATCGCCGGGTTCAAGAGCTTCGCCGAGCCGGCGATCGTGGACATTCTGCCTGGGCTGACCGGCGTCGTCGGCCCGAACGGTTGCGGCAAATCCAACGTGGTGGAGGCGCTGCGCTGGGCGATGGGTGAAACCTCCGCGCACAGCCTGCGCGGCGGCGAGATGGACGATGTCATCTTCGCCGGCACCGCCCACCGGCCCTCGCGCAACCTCGCCGAGGTCACGCTGCAACTGACCGACACCAAGGGGATCGTGCCGCCCCCCTTCCACGAGTCGCCCGAACTCGAGATCAGCCGGCGCATCGAGCGCGGCAACGGCAGCGTCTTCCGCATCAACGGCCGCGAGGCGCGG
>PLTJ01000126.1 GCA_003164455.1 Acetobacteraceae bacterium | reverse complement strand
ACCAGGTCCTCAAGGATGCGCGTCTGCTCCTCGACGTTGTCGGCCTTGGTCGGCGCGTAGGTGACGATGTTGACGCCGATATTCGCGCCGGCGCGCTTGGCCGCGATGATGTGCGACTCCCACACCGGGATGGCGGCGCTCTTCACCACCACGGCGATGGTGTACTTCTTCTGCGGCTTCACGGTGTAGCCGAAATCCTTGGCCGCGATGGCGGTATCGGTTCCTCGATGCACGACCTTGGATTGGTCCCATGTCTGCGCCATTGCGGTGCCGGCAGCCATGAGGCCAATCATTATTACGATAAGTGCCCTTTTCATGGAAAACTCCCTAAGTTTACGTCTTTCTCTTGGTTTTGTTCAGTTGGTGCGGAGTCCGCGTCCCGTGACAGCGTCAAGATCGACGCGCGGCGGCGGGGTGGGAAGTCAAACCGGATGGAACCGGCCGATCGCCGGCGAAGAAATTGTGGCCACGCCCGCGAACGAGCGGAGTGCCGCCGGCCGATCTGAAATTGCTTGCAACCCCATCCTCGTCTGTCCGGTGCTTCAGCCACCCTACTGGCAACTCGAACAGAACCCTGTTCCATGTCAGCGAGCATACCACGTGCTCCAACTTACCGACTTTAACTTGCCATCTTCAGTCCGCGGAGTTTGGTTTCCGGACAGAGCAGACGTTCATACAGCATCACGTAACAGGAACCTCTCGGGCTGGTTCGTTTTCAGTTTTCGACAGGTCCACCCCGGAGTCAACAGCAAATTAAGCGCCATTTCCAACATGCTCAAATGTGCGTTGCCATCCACAGTGTCCGGCGCCACACGAGGCAATGATGCGATCTCGGAATCACAACTTCCGGTCAAGCGGCCCGGCCGGGTTTTTCGCCGCCTGCCATCAACGCTGATCGCGACACCGTGGTCGCGGCGCCCCTGCGTCTCGCCGCAGTGACCTGGGATCAGCCCGGCTCGGCCAGCGCGCGCGCGATCACCTTGGCGCCGAGCGCCAGCGATACCGCCCCGGGGTCGCGATGACCCATGCTGCGCGCGGCGTGCAACCTGGCGCGACCGAGTCTTGGCGTCATCCCGGCGGTCGCCTCGGCCGCGGCGGCGCTGGCTTCGGCCGCGGCGTTCCAGGCCTCGGCAAGAGACCGGCCCCGCGACACCTCGGCCTCCAGCGTCGTCGCGAACGGCACCAGCGCGTCCACCAGCGTCTTGTCGCCAGGCTTGGCGCCGCCCAGCTCGGTCATTGCCTCCAGTGCCAGGCGCGCGCCCCGCGCTACCGCCGTCGGCACGATCGCCGCGCTGTCGCCGATCGCACCGCCCCAGGCCCGCAGAGCGGCGCCCCACAGCGCGCCCGAGGTGCCACCGGCACGCTCGGCCCAGGCGTCTCCGGCGGCCGCCAGNNGCTGAGCCACGCGCCATGCCCTGGCCATGGTCGCCGTCACCGGCCAAGGCATCGAGCTGGCCGAGTTCCTCCTTGGCGTCGCGCATGGCCGCGGCCAGCACGCCCAACAGGACGGCGATACGTTGCGCACCCTCCCGGGATTCGCTGGAAGCGGGGGCGAAGCCGGCTGGCTTCTGGTGGCTTGGCACGGGCTGCGTCACCTCGCCCGGCGCGGCGGCGGCGACGCTGCCCCGCCGCAGCCCCGGCGCATCGACCGGCGCGCGCCAGAGCGGCTCCAGTTCCGCGTCCAGCCACGTCAGGGTAAGCGAGCAGCCCGCCATGTCGAGGCTGGTCACGAACTCGCCCACCAGCGGATCGACCGCCACCAGGCCGGCCGCTCGCAGCGCCACCGCCACGCCGGTCCACAGCACGAACAGCTCGTCCCACTTGGTGCGGCCGAGCCCGTTCAGAACCACCGCCACCCGGTCGCCCGGTCGCTCCGGCGCCTCGGGCACCAGCTTGGCGACCAGGAGCGCCCCCAACTCGGCGGCGGAGACGATGGGCTGCTCGGCGATGCCCGGCTCGCCGTGGATGCCGAGCCCCAGCGCCATGCAGCCCGGCGCCACGGAGAACAGCGGCTGGGCGGCGCCGGGCAGGGTACAGCCGCTGAACGCCACGCCGAAGGACCGCGTGCGGGCGTTGGCCAGCCGGCCCAGCCGCTCGACCGCGTCCAGGTTCATGCCGGCCTCGGCAGCGGCGCCGGCGATCTTGAACACCGTCAGGTCGCCGGCGATGCCGCGCCGCATGTCCTGGCGGTCCGTCGGCGCGCTGACCACGTCGTCGGTCACCGCCAGGATGCGCGCATCGATGCCTTCGCCTTCCAACTGCCGCGCGGCCAGGCCGAAATTCATCACGTCGCCGGCGTAGTTGCCGAATCCCAAGATCACGCCGCCGCCATGGTGGGCCGCCCGCGCCACCCCGGCCACGCGGGAAGCGGGCGGGGAAGCGAACACGTCGCCGGCGACCGCCGCGTCGGCCAGCCCCGGCCCCACGTAGCCGGCGAAGGCCGGGTAGTGCCCGGAGCCGCCACCCACCAGGAGGGCCACCTTGCCGCGCGGGGTCGCCGTCGCGCGCACCACGCCGCCCGGCACGGGCCGCACCTGGCCGGCATGAACGGCGCAGAAGCCGGCCAGCGCCGTGGCGGCGAAGTCGGCCGGGTCATCGAAGATCGTGGTCATGGCATGGGCTCCGAGTGCTGCGGTCAGGGCTCCGGCGCGGGAGTCGATCAGGCCAGGTTAGGTGGGCCCGGTGAACCCGGCGTCCGCCATGTCGTCCAACGGGGCCGCTCATTCCGCCGCGCTCCGGCCCGGTACGGAGCGGCCGTCTGGCAGGATGTTCGGGTACTGGATCATGGCCGCGGCGAGCGGTCCGTTGGCGCGGCCGTAGTTCGACCTGGGGGTCATGTCAGCCGGCCTTTCGGGTGCGTTGGTCTAGGTCGTCGATCGCCCCGACATTGCCGCTGGAGGGGCCGTTCGGGTCGAAGCTTGACGCCAGAAAGGTGTCGACGATGGTCTTGGCCAGTTCTGGCCCGATCACCCGCGCGCCCATGGTGATGACCTGGGCGTTGTTGGACTTGGCGGCCCGCTCGGCGGAGTAGGTGTCGTGAGTCAGCGCCGCCCGAATGCCAGGGATCTTGTTGGCCGAAATGCTGACGCCGATACCGGTGCCACAGCAGAAAATGCCGCGTTCGGCGCGCCCGTCGAGAATGGCCTGGGCGGCCCGCTCTATCATGAACGCATACGGCTCCGAGACGCCATCTTCGCGCTTGCTCATGTCGACCAGCGTAACATCCGGGCGCCTGGCGAGATGCGCCGCAATGATGTCGATCAGCGGTTTGCCGGCGCTGTCGCCGGCGAGGACGAGCTTCATGGACATACTCCCTTGGTCATGGCGGCCTGGGCAACGAGGGCGATGATCGCGGCGAAACCCTCCGCTGTCCAGGCGGCGCGGCCGACGAACAGCCCGTCAACATCGGCGAGCACTTTCAGGGCCGCTCGCTGCTCACGCCGGACGAAATCATGCGCCTCGGACCCACCAAGCCAATCATCCTGATCGCCGGCGAGCCACCCTATCTGCTCGATCGGGTCAGCTACCTCACCGATCCCGCCTATGCAGGAAGGTTCGATCCAAACCCGATGCACCTGCCCCAGGCGGCCGAGTAAGGGCTAGGGCGGTCAGACCCGGATCGTCAGCTTCGAGCGGGTCCCATCCCAAGGTTGAACGCAGCCCTGCCGGCTGGATGTGATCAGGATCGAAAACCAGCCCGGTGACCTGGCCCGGCCATCATGGGCGGCATCACGCGGGATCGGGCGAGGCACCGCGGCGACCACGAGCACGGCGGGCTCCCAAGGCCTCGCTCGTGCTCGCCCCATCGCCCCAGAACGCCTCCATCAGATCCGGCAGCTCCGGCTGCTGGGATTGCTTCGGCGGAGCCGTCCGCGCCGGCGCCAGGCGAGACCGCACCACCCCGCGGCCGGACCGGCGGGACGGCACAGACGGAATCTCGGGGAGAGGCGGCTTGCGAGCCATCAACGCCTCCATACCTTGGGGGCCGACGATACGCCGAACGTGCTCAGCTGCGCGAGCGCGCCGGCCGCGCGCCAGCATGTCCGGGTCGGTCGTCTGAGTGAGCGCCTGCCCGAACAGCAAAGCGATCGCCTTACCAGCATCCCCTGTGAATAAGCGCCGGACCTGGACCCCGCCGGGAAACCTGTCTACCACATTGAAAACGGCGCGGAATCGAGCAGAACGGTGGGGGCCCCGGCCGGCGCCGATCAGGATCCCACCCCGAACGAAATTCCTCCCATGACATCAAAGGGTTGCAGCGGTCTGGAAAGCGGGTCCCACGTCAACGCCGATACACACCCAGCCGCCCACTGCCCACACCAACCCCGCCCAGCAGGACGCAGGGAAGCTGAGCGATCCCCGCTTCCGCAAATTCGCCGCGCGCGCCCGTGTCGTGAATTGGCCCCGATACCCGGATTGCAAAATGCCGCAGGTGGCGCGGCCATGGCTGGGGCGGGAGGACTCGAACCTCCGAATGACGGAATCAAAATCCGTTGCCTTACCACTTGGCGACGCCCCATCCGCATCTGCTGATTAGTGGCACCAGCCAGCCTCAGCAAGCCCCGCCCCATACCCACCAGGCCGGACGACGCACCACCTCGGCCGCGGCGGTCGCGCCAGCCGCGTCGGCGAAGACACCGAAACACGTTGCCCCCGAGCCGCTCATGCGCGCCAGCAAGCAATCCTGCGTGGTCCGTAACGCCGTCAGCACTTCGCCGATCACCGGGCACAGCGCCATTGCCGGTGGCTCCAGGTCGTTACCCAGCGCCGCCAGGTCGCGCGCCATCACGACCGCATTCGGCCAGCCCGAGGGCAGCGCAGCCGGCGCGGAGAAGCGGCCGGAGCGGGCGCGGAACACCTCCGGTGTTGACACCGCGACCCCGGCATTGACCAGCACGACACCGAAGGCGGGCAGATCGGGCGCCGGCGACAGCACTTCGCCAACCCCGCCCATGCGGGCCGGGCGGCCGGCCAGGCACACCGGCACATCCGCCCCGAGCCGCAACGCCAGAGCCCGCAGCGCTTCAGCCGCGGGCGCCACACCCCAGAGCCGGCCCAGTAACCGCAGCGCGGCAGCAGCATCGGCCGAACCACCGCCAATGCCCGAGGCCACCGGCAGAGTCTTCGCCAGGGTCAGGTACGCCCCGGTCCGCACCCCCGTCAGCTCCGCCAGTCCGCGGGCGGCGCGCAGCACCAGGTTGTCGGACACGGCCTCCTGCAAGGCGCCCCCGAAAGGCCCCTCCAGCGCCAGCGAAAACGAGTCGGCCGGCGCCGCGTGCAGCGTGTCACCGACGCCTGGAAACACCGCCAGGCTGTCGAGCAGATGGTAGCCGTCGGGCCGGCGGCCGACGACGTGCAGGAACAGGTTGACCTTGGCTGGCGCGGTCTCTTCCAGCACGACGCTGGCGACCCCTAACGAACCGGGTTGGTAGCCGGGGCCTGCGGGGCAGCGGCAATGCCCAACGCCTGCTCGCTTTGGTGCAGCTTGGCCTCCAGCTTCGGTATGTCCTCGGGCTCGGGATTGAGGTTCAGCGCCCGCCGCCATTGGTAGAGCGCTTCCTGCCGGCGTCCGGCGGCCCAGTAGGCGTCGCCCAGATGGCCGTTGAGGGTGGCATCCTCGGGCATCAATTCGACCGCGCGCTCCAGCGATTTTACCGCACCCGCAGTGTCGCCCTGGCGCAACATCACCCAGCCCAGGCTGTCGATGACGGCCCCATCGTTTGGCCGCTGCTCAACCGCACGCTCGATCATCTGCCGCGCGCGGGCCAGGTTGCGGCCCTGTTCGGCCCAGGAATAGCCGAGGTAGTTCAGCACGTAGGGCTGATCCGGGGCAAGCTTGAGCGCGGCCAGGAAGTCGTTCTCGGCGCGTGGCCAATCCTTCGACTGTTCCAGTGCGATGCCGCGATCGTAGAACAGCGGCCAGTCCAGCCGTGTCGGCGTGCCCATCTGCGCCACCGCCTTGTCGTAGGCGGTCACGGCGTCGGCGTAGTGGTGCTGGGCACGTAGGATATCGCCCTGGCTGATATACGGCTCGGGCCGGTCGGGATAATCCCGCGCGATCTGTTCCAACTGGTGCAGCGCGTCTTCGGGGCGACCGATCTGCTCAGTCAGTGTGGCGCGATGCAGGCGCACGATCCCAGCCAGAGGGTCGTCGGCAGCCACCGGGGCAAGCAGATCCAAGCCGGTGTCAGGGTGTCTCGTGGCCTCGGCGATGTCGGCGGCCAGCAACCGGCCGGCCGTGTCGTCGGGCCGGAGGTCGAGCGCGAGCCGCAACATCAGCATGGACAGCACGCCGGTGTCCTGCTGGTGCAGCGCGGCGGCGAGCACCAGGTAGACTTCCGCCAGTCCGTCGGTGGCGCGATGGATCACCCGCTCACCGACCGCCGCCTGCAGCGTCGGCAGTGCGATCGCGACCTCGGGATTGAGGTCGGCACTGGCCTTCAGCGTCTGCGCCGCTTCGGCGGGATGGCCCTGGCGCGCCTGCCAGCCTGCCATCAGCCGGGCGAGTTCAAGCGTCGGTGGCCCATACTCGGCCTGGGCAATACGGTACAGCCGCCCCGCCTCGGCCGTGCGGCCAGCCAGGTCGGCGATGAGGGCGCCATGCAGGGCGTAGATGAAACGGGAGCGCTGACCCTCGATGAACGGATGCAGCGTCGCCAGCGCGGCGTCGGTGTTTCCCGCTCCCTGCTGCGTCCAGGCCACCAGCAGCGGCTGTAACAGCTGGGTCAGCCCTTGGGTCGGTTCCTGGTGCGGCAGCGCGGCGAAACGGTGCTCGGCCGCTTCCCAGTTGCCGCTGGCGGCATCGTGGTCGGCCAGCAGCAATTGCGCGGTCTCGTCACCGGGCAGGTTCTGCGCCAACCGCACCGCGTCGGGTCGCCCAACCATGAGGCAGGCCAGGAAGGCTTGCTGGCGCAGCTCGGGGCTGTCCGGATCGACGACCAGGGCGCGCAGGAACTCATCGGCGGCGAAGTCGAGGTCACTTTGCATGGCGGCGAAGCGGCCGGTGAGGAAGGCCCCGGCTACCGCCTGCCTGTCGTCACGCGGCCCGGCGGCGTCCGCGGATGGATTGGACGCCGCGCACGCCGACAACAGCGAGAGCACGAGCAGGAGAGACCGGCGAAGCGAACGACCATGCTGCATTCAGGTACCCTATCAGGCGCGTTCGGGCTTCGCCACGATGGCGAAGCGCGGGGACGGGCGAATCACATTCCACCCGGATAGGCCGGCCCGCCGCCGCCCTCCGGCGCCACCCAGTCGATGTTCTGCGTGGGATCCTTAATGTCGCAGGTCTTGCAATGCACGCAGTTGGTGAAGCTGATCTGCAGCCGTGGAGCCCCTTCTTCGGCGCCGACGATCTCATAGACGCCGGCCGGGCAGTAGCGTGTCTCCGGGCTGCGATAAGTCTCCCAGTTCACCGCGATCGCCCGCGCCGGGTCGCGCAGCCGCAGATGCGCGGGCTGGTTTTCCTCGTGGATGGCGTTGCTGATGAATACCGAGGAGGGCCGGTCGAAGGTGAGCACCCCGTCGGGCTTGGGATAGTCGATCTTCGGCGCCGACCTGGCTGGCCGCAGGGCGACGTTGTCGGGCTCGCCATGATGCAGCGTCCAGGGTGCTTTGCCACGAAACACATAGGTGTCCAGCACAGCGTTCGCCAACCCACCCCAGAAGCCCCATTTCGAAAAAGCCGGGCGCACGTTGCGTACTCGGTACAGCTCGTCCCACACCCAGCTCGCCTGGAGCCGCGGCAGGTACGAGGCCGGCTGATTCTGCCCCTCGGCGAGCATCTCGACCACCGCCTCGGCCGCCACCATGCCGGATTTCATCGCGGTGTGGGTGCCTTTGATCTTCGGCACGTTGAGGAATCCCGCCGTGTCGCCCACTAGGCAGCCGCCCGGGAAGCTGAGCTGCGGCAGCGACTGAAAGCCACCCTCGGCAAGCGCCCGCGCTCCGTAGGCGATCCGCCGCCCGCCCTCGAAATGCTTGCGCATGACGGGGTGCGTCTTGAGCCGCTGCATCTCCTCGAACGGCGACAGCCACGGATTGCGGTAGTCGAGCCCGATCACCACGCCGTAGGCCATCAGGTTGGCACCGAAATGGTACAGGAACGAGCCGCCATAGGTGGCCGCGTCGAACGGCCAGCCCGTGGTGTGTACGATCAGGCCGGGCTTGTGGACCGATTTGTTCACCTCCCAGAGTTCCTTGACGCCGATGCCGTAGGTCTGCGGATCGCGGCCCTCGCCGAGATTGAACCGCTGCATCAGCCGTTTGGTGAGGTGGCCACGGCAGCCCTCGGCGAAGATGGTGCAGCGCGCCCGCAGCTCCATGCCGGGCTGGAAGTTGGGCCCCGGCTCACCCGACGCCCCGATGCCCATGTCGCCGGTGGCGATGCCGACCACACGACCGCCCTCTTCCAGCACCTCGGCGGCGGCGAAGCCGGGGTAGATCTCCACCCCCAGCGCCTCGGCCTGCTGGGCGAGCCAGCGGCACAGATCACCCAGGGCGTCCACGTAGTTGCCGTGGTTGTGCATCTGCGGCGGCGTCGGCAGGCGCACCGCGCGGGTCCGGGTCAGATACAGGAAGGCGTCGTCCCGCGCCGGCGTGTTGAGCGGCGCACCCCGGTCGCGCCAGTCGGGCAGCAACTCACTGAGCGCGCGCGGCTCGATCACCGCACCGGAAAGGATGTGGGCGCCCACTTCGCTGCCCTTCTCGACCACGCAGACCGAGAGGTCGGATGCAATCTGGCGCAGCCGGATGGCGGCGGCCAGGCCGGATGGGCCAGCCCCCACGATCACCACGTCAAATTCCATCCTTTCCCGCGCCGCCGTGTCGGGCATCGTGCAACCTCCGTCTCCCCCAAATGGGAAGATTGCCGCCGTTATGGAGGGGGAAGCAGTTGCACGAAAGCGTCGGTTTGACGATGAGTAGCGCATGGACGCACTGACAGCGTTGCGGTTGCAGATCGAGTGGGGAGCGGACGAGGCGCTTGACGAGGCGCCGGTGGACCGCTTTGCCCACGCCGATCGGCCGCGGCAGGGCCATGCTCCGGCGCGGGCGCCAGCAGCGCCGCCATCGCGCCCGATGCCGCCGCCATCCGGATCGGCGCCGGGCCCGGTGTTGCGCGCCCAGGAGGTGGCCGCCGCCGCACGCACGCTGGAGGAACTCCGCGCCGTCCTGGCCGGTTTCGACGGCTGCCCGCTGGCCGCCACCGCAACCAACCTGGTCTTTGCCGACGGCAACCCCAATGCCGGGTTGATGCTGGTCGGCGAAGGCCCGGGCGCCGAGGAGGACAGGGTCGGCAAACCCTTCGTCGGCCCCTCAGGCCAGTTGCTCGACCGCATGCTGGCCAGTATCGGCCTGGACCGAACCCGGCTGCTGATCACCAACCTCATACCCTGGCGGCCGCCGGGCAACCGCAACCCGACCGACAATGAGGTGCTGACCTGTCTGCCCTTCCTGCTGCGCCACATCGCGCTGGTGGGGCCGCGGCGCCTGGTGCTGCTGGGCGGGCTGGCCACCCGCGCGGTCACCGCCAGTACGGTCGGCATCCGGCGCATGCGCGGACGCTGGATCGCGGTGACCATTCCGGGCCTGCCTGCCCCCGTGCCGACCCTGCCCATGCTGCATCCGGCCTACCTGCTGCGAACCGCCGGGGCGAAGCGCGAAGCCTGGGCCGATCTCATCCTGCTCCGTCGCAGCCTCAACGCCGAGATGTCGGACTTATGAACCAATAGCGGCCCGGTAAGCGCCTGAAGCGTTGCGCGTCGTCCAAATAATGAGAGTCGTCCCACCCTCGGGGGTTGCGCCCGAGGTGCTTACCGTGTAGGGGCGCCCCCCATGCAAGGAACCGGTCGGACGCTTTCCCCCTTTCCTGCCGCTCGGGCGTTGATCGCCGGAGCTGCCTTCCTGGCCGGAGCCTCGGTGCCGCACGCCTCAGCACAGTCCGTCGCTGCCGGGCTGTCCGGAGGCGACGACACCGCGCTCGCAATTCCCCGGCTGGCCCCGCGCCTGCTGGAAGGTGTTGCTTTGCCTCAGCCGCTGCCGCCCAGCGAGGCGGCGCGGATCCACCGTGTGTTCGCCTTGCAGCACGCCGGGAATATGCGCGAGGCGGAGCGCGAGGCGGCGTTGCTCGACGCCGAATTCAGTGTCGGCGGGACGGCGCTCGGTCATGCCATGCAGGGTTATGTGCTGGCTAACCGCCATCTCAGCCCATTCACCCGGCCGGATACCGGCGCGCTGCGGGACTGGCTGGCGCAATGGCCCGACCTCGCCGACGCGCCGGCCGTGTACGCCCTGCTCCTGAATCGCCTGCCCCGCGGCGCCGCGCGTCCGCCGGCACCGACCACGGTCATGCTCGCGGCCGACCTCTCCGCCGCGCCGGCCACCGCGCCGGTACCCGAAGAGACCGAGCCGGTCGGGGAGATGCCAACGCGCAGCCCCGCGCTGGACCGCGCCATCTATGAGGCGGCACGCTCCGGCCGGCCGGAAGCGGTGCAACGCCTGCTCGCCCGCCCGCCTGGGTTGTCGCCGGTCTATGCCGCCCTGCTGCGCGGCGAGGCGGCACAGGTCCTGTTCACCCTCAACCGCGACGAGGATGCCTATGAACTGGCATCCGCTGGCGGGCGCCAGGCGAGCAGCGGCGCGGCCCTCGCCGGTTACATGGGGGGGCTGGCGGCCTGGCGCATGGACCGGCCCGACCTGGCCTTGCCACAGTTCGAGGCGGGCTGGCGCGCGGGGCTGACCACCTCGGCACTGCGTGCCGCCACCGCGTTCTGGGCTGCCCGCGCGCATTTGCGGCTGCGCGACCCGGGCGGCTACGTGCCCTGGATGCTGCGCGCCGCCGAGGAACGGCGAACCTTCTACGGGATGCTGGCACGGCGCACACTCGGGCTCGACATCGGCTTCGGCCCGGGTGGACAAGGTGCGCGCGACACGCTCGGCGAGGCCGATATCGAGGCGGTGGCCGCCACTCCACAGGGTATGCGCGCCTTCGCTCTGCTGCAGGTCGGTCAGGAGCACCGTGCCGAGGCCGAGTTGCGCCGGCTCTGGCCTTCCGTGCAGGAGGCGCCGGTGCTCGGCCGCGCCATCATGTTGGTGGCCGCGAAGGCCGGGCTGGTGGAATTGGCGGCCCAGCTCGCCGATCTGGTGCAGTCCGCCGACGGGCGGCCACGCGACAACATGCGCTTCCCGGTACCGCGGCTGCGCCCGGCCGACGGATTCCATCTCGATCCCGCCTTGGTCTATGGCATCACGCGCACCGAATCGAACTTCGACGCCGACCTGACGTCCTCGGCGGGTGCGGTCGGGCTGATGCAGATCATGCCGGACACCGCCAGCTTCATCACCGGCCGACCGGCCACGCCGGCGCTGCGCGGCGAGCTGCGCGACCCCTCGGTGAACCTCGACCTCGGCCAGCGCTACGTGGACTATCTGGCTGGCTACGACGCGGTCGGCGGCGACCTGCTGCGGCTGCTGGCCAGCTACAATTCCGGCCCCGGCAACTTCACCCGCTGGAGTGCCGCGTTGCGCGACGGCGGCGACCCGCTGCTGTTCATCGAGGCGATCCCGGTGGCCGAGACGCGTGCCTTCGTTCCGCGCGTGCTGGTCTATACCTGGATCTACGCTGCCCGCCTGCACCTGCCCACGCCGAGCCTGGACGAACTCGCCGCTGGCGGCTGGCCGCGCTATCATCCGATGGAACCAAGGCAGGAGCCGCCCGCCCGTCTGCATTGACGGCGCCCGGCGACCACGGAGACGACCCATGGCCCGAATCGACGAAAGCCGTCCCTTCATTCCCGTCAACATCGCCGTGCTGACGGTGTCGGACACGCGCAGCACCGCGAACGACACCTCCGGCGACACGCTGGTCGCCCGCATCGAAGCGGCCGGACACCATCTGGTGGCGCGGGCCATCGAGAAGGACGACGTGGCCGACATCACCAGGCGCCTGCGGGACTGGATCGCCGACCCACATGTGGACGTGGTGATCAGCACGGGCGGCACTGGCGTCACCGGCCGCGACGTCACGCCCGAAGCCTTCGAGCAGGTGCTGGAGAAACGGATAGAGGGCTTCGGCGAGTTGTTCCGGATGCTGAGCTGGCAGAAGATCGGCACTTCCACCATGCAGTCGCGCGCGCTCGGCGGTGTCGCAGGCGGTACCTACCTGTTTGCGCTGCCGGGCAGTCCGGGGGCGGTCAAGGACGGGTGGGACGACATCCTGGTCTGGCAACTCGACAACCGCCACCGGCCATGCAGCCTGGTGGAGCTGATGCCACGCCTGCAGGAACACCTGCGGACGAAAGTCGCAGAATAAGCCCTGCGGCTGGCGCAGCCGCGCCGAGGGGATCGGCTTCGCTGGTTCCTCTCGATTGGTGCTATGGGCCGCTGCGTGTCTGATCTTCCCCTGCTGCCCGTCACCGAGATCCTGCCCGCCCTGCTGGCCGCGCTTGCGGGCGGCCGCAACGGCGTGCTGGTCGCCCCGCCCGGGGCCGGCAAGACCACGCTGGTGCCGCTCGCCCTGCTGGATGAGTCCTGGGTCGGCGGTGGCCGCATCGTCATGCTGGAGCCCCGCCGGCTGGCCACTCGCGCCGCGGCGAGCCGGATGGCGGCGCTGCGCGGCGAGGCGGTCGGGGGCACCGTCGGTTACCGCACCCGGCTGGACTCCGCCACCTCCGCCGCCACCCGCATCGAAGTGGTTACGGAGGGGCTGCTGGTGCGCCGCCTGCAATCCGATCCGGGACTGGAAGGGGTGGCCTGCGTCATCTTCGATGAGGTCCACGAGCGTGCCCTGGAGGGCGATCTGGCGCTCGCCTTCTGCCTCGACCTGCAACGCCATTTGCGGCCCGAACTGCGGCTGCTGGCGATGTCCGCCACCGCCGATGGCGCCCGCCTGGGTCCGCTGCTGAACGCCGTGATCGTCGCCAGCGAGGGCCGCGTCCACCCGGTCGCTGTCAGCCACGCGGCGCGCGACATCGCCGCCTTGCGGGACCTGCCCGAGGTGCTGGCCCGGGCGGTGCGGACGGCGCTGGCGGCGCACGCCGGCGACGTGCTGGCCTTCCTGCCCGGCATGGGCGAGATCCGCCGCGCCCAGGCGGCGCTGGAAGGGTGCGGCGCCGTAGTGCTGCCGCTGCACGGCGATCTGCCGCCGGGCGAACAGGACCGCGCTTTGCGTCCGGCCGAGGGCCGCCGGGTCGTGCTGGCCACCTCAATCGCGGAGACCTCGCTGACCGTGCCCGGCGTGCGCATCGTCGTCGATGGCGGCTGGCGGCGCGCGCCGCAGCTCGACCCGGCCACCGGCCTGACCCGCCTGGTCACCCGCCGCATCAGCCGCGCCGCTGCCCACCAGCGCGCCGGGCGGGCGGGTCGCGAGGGGCCGGGGGTCGCGATCCGGCTGTGGACCACGGCCTTGCACCGCGGTCTGCCGGCGTTCGACCGGCCGGAGATTCTCGAGGCGGAACTGTCGGGCCTGCTGCTGGACTGCGTCGCCTGGGGTGCCGACCCTGGCGATCTCTCGTTCCCCGATCCGCCGCCGGCCGGGCCGCTCGCCGCCGCCGCGGCATTGCTGACCGAGTTGGGCGCGTTGGCCGACGGGCACATTACCGACCGCGGCCGGGACATGGCCCGGCTGGGCGCGCATCCGCGCCTGGCCGCCATGATGCTGGCCGCCGGCACGCCCGGCCAGGCCGCGCTGGCAGCCGACCTCGCCGCCCTGCTGGAGGAGCGCGACCCGTTGCGCAACGCCGCGGCGAGCTGCGATATCGGCCTGCGGCTGGCCGCCCTGGAGGGGGCGGCGGACGCGGATCGCGGCGCGGTTTCCCGCATCCGCCGCGCCGCCAGCCAGTACCGCCGGCGGCTGCGCGTGCAGGCCGCGCCGGCCGGCGATCCGGCACCGCTGCTGGCCGCCGCCTTTCCCGACCGGATCGCCCAACGCCGCGGCGAGGTGGGCAGTTTTCGCCTGTCCGGCGGCGGCGGGGCAAAGCTGCCGCTCACCGACCCATTGGCGAAGGTTTCCCTTCTCGCCGTCGCCGCGCTCGATGCCAAGGGCGCGGCACGCATCCGCCTGGCCGCTCTGCTGGACCTGGCGAGCCTGCCCGAAGCGGTTGCCGCGCGTATCACCGAAACGGTCGAATGCGCTTTTGATCCCGTCAGCGGCGCGGTCCTGTCGCGTCGCCGCCGCAGGCTCGGGGCGCTGGTGCTGGAGGATCGCACCGTGCCGGCCGATCCGGCCGAAATCGCCGCCGCCCTGGCACGCGCCGTGCCGATTGCCGCGTTGCCCTGGAGCGCCGCCGCCCGCCAGCTGCAAATGCGCGTGGCCCTGATGCGCGGGCTCGAGCCGCGGGACTGGCCTGACCTGTCCGACGCCGCCCTGGATGCGAACCGGAGCTGGCTTGAAGCGCCGCTGCACGGATTCTCCCGCGCGGCAGAGGTGGAGAAACTGGACCTCGCCGCGGCGCTGCGCGCCACGCTCTCCTACCAGCAGATGGCCCGGCTCGACCGCGATCTGCCGACGCATCTCGCCTTGCCTGGCGGCCGGGCAAGCGTGGACTATAGCCAGCCCGTGCCGGTCGCCGAGGCACGCGCACAAGCCTTCTATGGCCTCACCAAAACGCCCGCGCTGGCGGGCGGGCGTGTTGAACTGCGGCTGGCGCTGCTATCGCCGGCCGGCCGGCCGGTGGCCATCACCGGTGACCTGGCAGGGTTCTGGCGCGGCTCCTGGGCCGAGGTGCGCCGCGATATGCGCGGCCGCTACCCCAAGCACCACTGGCCAGATGACCCGGCGACCGCGACGGCACATCGTTCCTGACGCAATCTTGTTAACGGCGCACCGAGTCGCTACCTGCACGATCGTGCCGATACGCCACTTAGGATCAAGTCCACGGAGCCGAACCGGATGACCGCCGCGCTGTCCCGTCGCGCCGCCATCGCCCTGGCCACCACCGTGGCCGTGGGCGGCAGCCGCGCCGCCATCGCCCGGGTCGGGCCTGAGAGCTTCGCGCCGCTGGTCAAACGCGTACTGCCCGCGGTGGTGAACATCGGGGTCATCGAGACGCAGCCGCAGGGCGATGACCCGTTGTCGCTGCTGCCCCCCGAGATCCGCCGCCAGTTCCGCGGTCGTCTTCCCGAACATCGTCGGGAGGTGCACGCCAGCGGCTCGGGCTTCATCATCGACCCGGCCGGGCTGATCGTCACCAACACCCATGTGGTCGGCAATGCCGACAAGATCGTGGTGGCGCTGCTGGACGGCACGGAACTGCCGGCCGAGGTGGTGGGGCAGGACGAGCTGACGGATATCGCGGTGATCCGGGTCAAGCCGGCGGCCGCGCTGCCCAGCGTGTCCTGGGGCGACAGCCGCTCGCTGGAAGTCGGCGACTGGGTGGTGGCGGCCGGCAACCCATTCGGGCTCGGCGGCTCGGTCACCGCCGGCATCGTCTCCGCGCGGGGACGCGACATCGGCGCCGGTCCGTTCGACGACTTCCTGCAGATCGATGCGCCGATCAACCCGGGCAACTCGGGCGGACCACTGTTCGACTCCGACGGTCTGGTGGTGGGCATCACCTCGGCGATCTATTCGCCGACCGGCAGCTCGGTCGGTATCGGCTTCGCCATTCCCAGCGAACTGGCCAGCCATATCGTCGACGCGTTGCGCGAGAAGGGCCACATCGAGCGCGGCTGGCTCGGCGTGAGCATGGCGGACATCCGCGACCGCGGCGTGGGGATCGCCGAGGTGACCCGAAGCGGCCCCGCCGGGCGCGCCGGCCTGCGGCCGGGCGATATCGTGATCGCGGTGAACGGCCAGCCGGTGGACGATTCGCGTTCGCTGCTGCGTGCCATCGCCACCATTGCCCCGGGCCAGATCGCCCGCCTGACACTGCGCAGGCAGGGACGCGACATGAACCTTTCCGTCACCGTCGGCCGCCGGCCGAACAGCGAGGGCTGAACGCAATGCGCATCCTGGTAGTGGAAGACGACAAGGACGTGGCCGGCTTCGTGGTCAAGGGCCTCAAGGAAGCGGGCCACGTGGTGGAACACGCCGATAACGGGCGCGACGGGTTGTTCCTGGCCGCCAGCGAGAATTTCGACGCCATCGTGCTGGACCGCATGTTGCCCGGCGGCGTTGACGGATTGCGCCTGCTGGAAACGCTGCGCGCACAGAACAACCAGACGCCGGTGCTGTTCCTCTCCGCCATGGCGCAGGTGGACGATCGGGTGCGCGGCCTGAAGGCAGGCGGCGACGACTACATGACCAAGCCGTTTGCCTTCTCCGAGTTGCTCGCCCGGGTAGAGGCGCTGAACCGCCGCGGCAGGACCGAGGCACCGGTCACCAAACTCGCGACCGCCGACCTGGAAATGGACCTGTTGTCACGCACCGTCCGCCGCGCCGGCCAGAAGATCGACCTGCAACCGCGCGAGTTCCGGCTGCTGGAATACCTGTTGCGCCACGCCGGCCAGGTGGTCACCCGCACCATGCTGCTGGAGAGCGTGTGGGACTACCATTTCGACCCGCAGACCAACGTCATCGACGTGCACGTCTCCCGCCTGCGGCAGAAAGTGGACAAGCCGTTCCCGGCGCCGCTGATCCACACGGTGCGCAACGCTGGCTACATGCTGCGCGCGGACTAAGCACGTGAAGCCGGCCGCCGCCGACCGGCCGGGCTGGGCGGCGCAGCGATTGCACCGGCTGGCTTGCCGGGCCCGTACGGATTTTCGGCTGGTACTGCACCCGCGGACGCTGCTGCGCTCGGCGGGGGTGCGGTTCGGCATGATCTACGCCGTGCTGTTCGCGCTCAGCGCGCTGGCCCTGACAGCCTTTCTGTGGTGGTCCACCGCCGGGCTGCTGGATCGGCAAACCGATGCGGCCATCAATGCCGACGCGCAGGGACTGGTCGAGCGCTTCCTGGACGGGCCGGGCGCGCTGGTCGAGACCATCCAGGACCGGCTGGCCGCCAATGTGGACGACGATGCGATCTACCTGCTGACCGATGCCGCGCTGCGGCCGGTGGCCGGCAATCTTGAGACCTGGCCGAGAATGATCACCGACGACGTCGAATGGATCGAAATCCCGATCGAGCGTGCCGGCGTACGGGGGCTCGCGCGCATCCGCCACTTCGTCTTGCCCGGCGGTCTTCACCTGCTGGTCGGGCGCGATGTGCAGGCACGCGCCCAGTTGCGGCGCATCCTGGGCAACGCGCTGATCTGGGCACCAGCGATCGTGGTGGCGCTGGGGGTAGCCGGCGCGCTGGCGGTGCGCGGCCTGTTCCGCATTACCATCGCCGACGTCGCCGCCACGGCAGCCGCGTTCAGCCGCGGCGACCTGACGCGGCGGGTACGCGTCAACGGCATGGGCGATGAGTTTGACCGTCTGGCCCAGGAGATCAACAACATGCTGGACCGCGTCGCCGGCCTGATGGACGGCGTGCGCCAGGTGTCCAACGCGATCGCCCACGACCTGCGCACGCCGATCACGCGCGCCCGCGCCCGGCTGGAGGACGCCGCCCGCNNGTGCCCGCTCCGAGGCCGACCTGCACGCCGCCATCGAGCGGGCACAGTCCGACCTCGACGGCATCGTCGCGGTCTTCCAGGCGCTGCTGCGAATCGCCGAGATCGAGGCCGGCGCCCGGCTCTCAGCCTTTGCGCGTGTCGATCTCGGGCCGCTGCTGTTCGATCTGTCCGAACTGTACACGGCCGCCGCCGAGGAGAACGGGCAGGCGCTGGAGCACGATATTCCGCCGATCCTGCCCGCCTTCGGCGACCGCGACATGCTACAGCAGGCCGTGGCCAACCTGCTGGACAACGCGCTGAAATTCTCACCGCCGGGCAGCACCATCCGGTTGTCTGCCGGGATCGTCCGCGGGCTGCTGGAGATCAGTGTGGCGGACCAGGGACCCGGCATTCCAGCCGATGATCGCAACCGTGCCATCGAACGGTTTTTCCGCGGCGAGAGCGCGCGCAGCACCCCCGGTTCGGGGTTGGGCCTGTCGCTGGTTCAGGCGGTAGCGGTGCTGCACGGTGGCACATTGCGCCTTGAAGACAACCACCCCGGCCTGCGTGCCGTGATTGCCCTGCCAGCATTGACCACCGCAAATGCCCCGCTATCACGTTCCTGACGAAAGCGTCATGTCCGGCCCAGCGGATGGCACCGCTGGGCGGTGCAGGATGGCGGCGATGCTCATGGCGATTGCTTCATTGCCGCGACGGCGGCTGGTTGCCGGCTTGCCCGTCTGGTTCGGCCTGGCGGTGACGGCGCATGCGCAGCCCGCCGAGACCGAGACGCCGGCCACCCGGGTAACCTCCGACAGCCCCGAATTCTGCGCCCAACTGGCCGACATGCTGCGCCAGGACGTGCGCACACATCAGCTGGAGCCAGTGCCCGACGAAGTGCGCATGCTGGGGCGGGAGGGACGAAAAATGTGCCGCGAAGGCCATATCCGTCCCGGTATCCTGCGCATCAGGCGGGCGTTGCTGATCCTGCGGGGGGAGGTTGCGGATCCCCGCTGACCGTCGCGGCTAAGCCTGTTTCAGCTCGATCAGGCTCTGGCGGATCTTGCGGCCACGCAGGATGCGGTCCTCGATATACGTCGCATCGCCCCAGCGTACCGCGCGGGCCATCGCCTGCGCGTCCTCGGTGAAGCGCGCCAGCATCTCCAGCAGCGCCTCGCGATTGTTCAGGAAGACGTCGCGCCACATCACCGGGTCCGACGCGGCAATCCGGGTGAAATCGCGAAACCCCGAGGCGGCGAATTGCAGCACTTCCTGCCGGCTCTCGCCTTCCAGGTCGTCCGCCGTGCCGCAGATCGTGAAGGCGATCAGATGCGGCAAGTGGCTGACGATGGCCAGCACCCGGTCGTGGTGGTCAGGCTCCATGGTCGATACCATTGAGCCGCAGCGCCGCCAGAACTCGGCCACCCGCTCCACCGCATCGGGGTCGGTGCCCGGCGGCGGCGTCAGCAGGCACCAGCGACCGTCGAACAACGTCGAAAAACCGGCATCCGGCCCGGAATATTCTGTCCCCGCCAGCGGATGCGCCGGCACGAAATGCACGCCCTCCGGCACCAGCGGGCCGACATCGCGGATCACCGACTGCTTGGTGGAGCCGACATCGGTGAGGATGCAGCCCGGTGCCAGATGCGGCGCGGTCGCCTGTGCCAGCGCCGCATAGGCGCCCACCGGCGCGCACAGGATGACGCAGTCGGCCCCTTCGACCGCGCGCGTCGGGTCCAGCTCGGTGCGGTCGGCAATGCCCAGCGCGCGCACCCGCGCGAGCGTCGCCTCGGTGCGCGCATTGGCCACCACCTCATCCGCCAGCCCGCCGCGCTCACGCGCCACCCGCGCGATCGAACTGCCAACCAGGCCGATGCCGAGCAGCGCCAGCCGTCGGAACAGCGGTTCAGTCATCCTGCCTGCCGTCGTTCCGCTGGGTGGACATGAAAGTGGCCAGCGTATCGGCCACCATGGTGCATTCCTCACCGGTGCCGACGGTGATGCGCAGGCAGTGTGGCAGGTCGTAGGCCGCCATGCCGCGCACGATGATCCCCCGTCCGCGCAGGAACGCGTCCGCCCCCTTCGCCCGCGCCGCGGTGGCGAAATCGGCGAGGATGAAATTGCCGTGGCTGGGCCAGACCTTGATACCCGCTGTCTCCAGCGCGGCGCTCAGGCGGGCGCGCCACTCGGTGTTGTGGGCGACGCAGCGTTCCACCCAGCCCGGCTCCGCCAGTGCCGCCACCGCGGCGGCCTGGGCGGCGATGTTGATGTTGAACACGCCGCGCACCCGGTTGATCATGTCGATCACCGCCGGCGGTCCGTAACCCCAACCCACCCGCATGCCGCCGAGGCCAAAAACCTTGCTGAAGGTGCGCAGCATGATGGTGTTGTCGGCGGCATCCACCAGTGCCGTGCCGGGGTCGTAGCTGGGTTCGGTGACATACTCGGCATAGGCGGCGTCGATCACCAGCAGCACCTCGGGCGGCAGTTCCCGGCGCAGCCGGTCCATCTCGTCCTGCGCCAACAGGCTGCCCGTCGGGTTGTTCGGATTGGCNNGCTCCGGCGCCTTCAGCACCCGGCTGCCGGCATAGGTGCCGGAGATCTGGTACATGGTGAAGCCGTGCATCGACATGATGATGTCCGTGCCCGGCCCGCCATAGATGTGGCAGAGGTGCTGGATCAGCTCGTCCGA
>PLTJ01000389.1:1058-8587 GCA_003164455.1 Acetobacteraceae bacterium | reverse complement strand
GGGGCACCTGCTCGTGCACTGCCATGCCGGTGTGTCGCGCTCGACGGCCTCCATGGGTCTCATCATCGCCCAGGCGCGGCCGGATGCCACTGCGCCTGCCGTGCTCGGCGAGGTGCTGCGCGTCCGGCCACAGGCCTGGCCCAATCTGCGCATCCTGGAAATGGGGGATGCCCAACTGGGCCGCCGCGGAACGCTGATCGATGCCGCGGGCGCGCTGTACCGCCGCCACTTGGCCTCCCAGCCGGAACTCGCCGCCGGGATGCGCGCAGGCGGGCGGGGACGCGAGGTCACCGTAGCTGAGGCGCGCCGGCCCTGACCGCCGCGATGGGTGGACTGCGGCCAGATCGGCTTGGTTAAAGGACGGGGGCACCCACTCCAAGAGCAGACATCGGAGGGACGGTTTTCGGCAATTTCTGATGGCGAACATTGGCCGGTAGCGGCGGTGCGGAAGGTGATGGCGGCCACCGCAGCGGCGGCGCGCAGAGCCGCCTCGGCCGCGGCGGCTTCCCACCTCGCCTCCAACGGATCCACCCCTTGAGCCAGGGCGGCCCGGGCCTGAGCCACCAGTCCTCGGGCTGACGCCAGGGTTACGCCTCCGTCGTTCTCGCCATAAGCACTAAGGCCCATCATCCGGGGTTTGCCGTTGCGGGTATAGCGGAACACCCAGGACTTCGACCCGCCGGACATGATTTGCAGGTACAGCCCATTCCCATCCGCCAGCATGGCCGGACCTTTGTGGGCCTTCGGATGCGTCGCCTTCCGCACCTCAATCGCCGTCAGCTTTGTCATTTCGCCTACCGCCGTAGGTTCGACGGACAATCTATCAACCTACGTTTTGACCTACAAGGACAACGTAGGTTGGGGCGGGTCTAGCTAGAGCCAGATAGATCATCCTAGACACCACTCCATTGAATTTTCTTGGTTTATAGACGACTCTTCCACCCAAAAGACGGTATTTCGACGGACCATCCATCCGCCACTACCATGCTTGATCGGTTTGATCACGGTGCGAGCGCGATCTCCAGCCACAAAAGAGACCCCGGCATGTCGGCCGGGGCCTCAGGTTGAGGGGGAATTTTCACTCGCAGAGGCCCGGTTGCCTTGGGCCGCGGACGCTGGCAGAGAAGCCAGCAGCCCACGATCATCATTATCGGCGCATCAAGCTTGTCTGGAACAGGATCGGAAAATACTCACGCCGGCGTCCCGTCGGTATGCAACGATCATCTGTTGCCGGGCGCAGCCGCTCAGTCCCCCGCCGCCCCCCCTTCCCGCCGCGGGTCCGCCGCGCCCGAGAACCCCTCCGGCGCCAGCGCGATGATGGCCAGCCCGCTGATCGACGTGTAGCTCCGCACCTTCTGCCCGCGCGCCTCCAGCACCGGCGCCAGCGCGGCAACCGCCGTCCCGGCTTCCAGATCGGCCGTGTCGCCCCGGGTGGAAACGTGCGGCGCGGCGGCCGCCGTCGCCGGGTCGACGCCCCAGTCCAGCAGTTCCACCAGCGCCTGCGCCACGTCGCCGATGATGCGCGACCCGCCCACCGAGCCGAGCACGAACCGCAACCGGCCCGCGCGGTCGAACACCAGCGTGGGCGCCATGGCACTGAGCGGCCGCTTGCCCGGCTCCACCCGGTTCGCCACCGCCCGTCCGCCCACCGACGGCACAAACGAAAAGTCGGTCAACTCGTTGTTGAGCAGCAACCCATTGACCAGCAGCCGCGCGCCGAAGACGTCCTGCACCGTGGTGGTCAGGCTCACCGCATTGCCGTCGTCGTCCACCACCGAAATCTGGCTGGTGCCGTGATCGGGCTGCGGCGGCGCCGGGGCGAGTTCCGGCGCCTGCCAGTCCGGGTTGCCGGCTCGCACGCTTGCCATCGCCCGGTCGCGGTCGATCAGTTGCGCCCGCGCTGTCAGATAGTCCGCCGCCAACAGGCCGGGCAGTGGCACCCGAACAAAATCGCTGTCGGCGAGATAGAGCGCCCGATCCGCCCAGGCCAGCCGCCCAGCCTCCACCAGCAGATGCGCCGCATCCGCCCCCGGCGTGCCGCCCTCGTGCGCCAGCCCGGGGACGTCCAGGTGCGCCAGCAGTCCCAACGTCTCCAGCACCGTCACCCCGCCGGAAGAGGGTGGCCCCATGCCGCACACAAGCCACGCCCGGTAAGGCCGGCAAACCGGCTGACGCTGTTTCGGTGCATAGGCGGCGAGGTCGTCGGCGGTCAGCAGGCCCGGATTGGCGTCGGTGCGCACGGCCGTCGCGATCGCCACCGCCAGCGCCCCGCGATGCAGCGCGGCCGCGCCATCGGCGGCAATCGCCCGCAGCGCCTCGGCGAGCGGCCGGTTCACCAGCGTCTCGCCGGCCTGCAACGGGGTGCCATCGGGGTGGAAGAAATACGCCCGCGCCGCCGGCCGCGAGGCCAGCCGCGGCGCATCCGCGGCGATCACGGCGGCCAGGCGCGGCGGCACGGCAAAACCCTGCTCGGCCAGCCCGACGGCGGCGGCGAACAACCGCTCCCAAGGCAGCTTCCCATAGGCACGATGCACCGCTTCCAGCATGCTCAGCGCACCCGGCACACCGACGGCCCGGCCGCCCACACCGGCCACATAAAAACCCATGGGTTGGCCGTCCGCAGCCAGGAACAGGTCGGACCCGGCCGCGGCCGGCGCGGTCTCGCGCCCGTCCCAGGCGGTCACCTTCCCGCTCGCCGCCGCGTAGTGCAGCATCACCGCCCCGCCGCCGAGGCCGGACGCCTGCGGTTCCACCAGCGCGAGAACGGCCTGCGCCGCGATCGCCGCATCCACCGCCGAGCCGCCGGCGCGCAGCACGTCGAGCCCAGCCTGCACGGCCAGCGGTTCGGCGGCGACGATCATGTGGTGGCGCGCGCCCGTCGGCTCGCCCGACGCCGGCAAGCCGGAAACAACCCCCAGGCCGAGGCAAATGAGGAACAAGCCGGGCCGCAGGTGCATGGCGCATTCTACCGCCGGTCGCATCCTGTTGCCAACGACCGCCGCATCCTGGAAACCTCCGCCGCATGACACTTCCGCCCTCCCCAGCGGCGGTCCACCGTGGCCGCACCGCCCAGTGCCGCGGCCTCGCCGCCGAGGCGGCCGCCTGCGCCGCGCTGGAGGCCGAGGGCTGGACCGTGCTCGGCCGCCGCCTGCGCACCGAAGCCGGCGAGGTCGATGCGGTGGCCGAGAAGGACGGGCTGCTCGCCGTGCTGGAGGTGAAAAGCCGGCCCACCCTGGCGGCGGCCGCGGCGGCGCTGTCGCCACGCCAACGCGCCCGCCTACTCACCGCCGGCGCCATCCTGCTGGCGGCGAATCCAGGGTGGGGCCGCAATGGCGTGCGGTTCGACGTGCTGGTGGTCGATGCCGCCGGTGCGGTGCGCCGCATCGCCGACGCCTTCCGCCTGGAGGGATGACCGGCGCGCCGGCGCAGAGTAACTTCGCGCCCGGTTGCCGAGGAGCCGCCGTATGCGCCTGTCATGCCTTTGTTATGCCGCCGTTCTGGCAGGATTGACCGTCCCGCCCGCCGGGCAGACCCCAGTGCCCCCGGACACGGCCTCACCGTACGGCATCCGCCTGCCGACACCGGAAGTTGCCGAGAACGCCCCGCCCGCGACCTTCCTGAACGCCGCCCGTCTGGCGATCGCCGCCGGGCGCGAAGGCGAGGCGCAGGAAGCGCTGGAGCGGGCCGAGAGCCGGGCGCTGGACCGTTCGGTGCGGCCCTCGCGCGCCGGTGCGTCCAGCCGGCAGCCGCTGGCGGCGCGCATCGCCGAGGCCCGTGCGGCGCTGGCCACCGGCGACCGGATGCAGGCGCTGCAACGAATCGACTAGGCGCTCGCCGCCGAAGCGGCCGAACCGGAATAGCGCGCCGGCTCCGACCTTGAGTTAGGATCGCAGCCTCGCCCTCAGGAGGCCCATATGGCCGTCCGTCGCCTTGCCGCTCTCATGCTCGTCCTGCCGCTGCTAGCCGGTGCGGCGCCGTCCGATCGTTCGATGCTCGCACCCGACCCGACGCCGCCCGCGGCGGTACGGAACGACCCGGAGGGCGTGCGTGCGCGCGCCGAAGCGGGCGAGGTCGCGGCGCAGATCGAACTTGGCCTGCGCTTCGGCCATGGCTGGGGGGTGGCGAAGGATGGCGAGGCGGCGATGCTGTGGCTCAGCCGTGCCGCCAAGCAGGGCAGCGCCGCCGCCAACCGCGAGATGGGACTGCTGCTGTTGCAGGGCGAGTCGGTGGAAAAAGAGCCGGTGCGCGGCACCGAACTGCTGCGCCAAGCCGCCGATACCGGCGACGCACCGGCGCAGGCCGCTCTGGGAGCGGCCTATGCGCTGGGGCTCGGGGTTACGCAGGACTTCGCCGCCGCGGTGACGTGGAGCCGCAAGGCGGCCGAGCAGGGCAATCCGACGGCCCAGACCAATCTCGGCGAGTATTACGAATTCGGCCGCGGTGTTGCCGCCGACCCGGCGGTGGCGGCCACCTGGTATCAGCGTGCGGTCGAGCAGAACTATCCGCGCGCCCTGGTGCGCCTGGGCAGTCTGCAACAGCGGGGCCTGGGCCTGCCGCGCGACCCGGAGGCGGCTTTCGCGCTCTTCATGCGCGCCGCCCGGAGCGGCGACCGCATGGGCCAGAGCAGCGTCGGCATCGCCTATCGCGAAGGCGCCGGGGTGGAGCGTAGCGACAGCGAGGCGGTGGGCTGGCTGACCGCCGCCGCCGACCACGGCGACGGCACCGCCGCTTTCGTGCTGGCCATCGCCTGCGAGGAGGGGCGCGGCCTGCCGCAGGACCATATGCAGTCCTGGCAGTGGCTGTTGCGCGCCGCCGAGGCGGGCAATTTCATGGCCGAGGGCATGGTGGGCGAGCGCTGGTTCTGGGGCGTCACCGCGCCCCGGCGCGACCCGGCCGAGGCCAGGCACTGGCTGGAGGCGGCGCTCGCGACGGCCCATACCGAGGCGCTGTTCCGCACCCCCGATCCCGGTTCGCCCGAGGCGCGCCAGCTGGCGACGGTGCGCCTGCTGCTCGGCCGGCTGCTGATCGAGGGGGGCGCCGGCCTGCCCGATCCGCCCCGCGGCGCGGCGCTGATCGCCCAGGCCGCCGGACAGAATGCCGACGCGTTGAACGAACAGGCGCGGCTTTACTGGTCCGGGATCACGGTAGACAAGGACCAAGCCCACGCGGCGGAACTGTTCCGCGAGGCGGCGGAAAAAGGGTCGGGCCCGGCGGCCTTCAACCTTGCCCAGGGGTTGCGGGCGGGCTGGGCCGCCGCGGTGACGAAGAACCCGGAGGCCGAGGCGCTCACCTGGTATCGTCGCGCCGCCGCGCTCGGCCATGTGCCGGCCTGGGTGGGGCTGGGCGAGATGCTGGAAACCGGTGCCGGCGACGTGCACGACGAGGACGAGGCACTGGTGTGGTACCGGCTGGCGGCCGCGCGCGGCGAGCCGCTGGGCCAGCAGCACCTGGCCGACGCCTACCGCAGCGGCCGGCTCGGACTGGCGCGCGACCCCGCCGAGGCGCTGCGCCTGTATCACATCGCCGCCGACCATGGCCTGCCCGGCGCGGTGTTCATGCTCGGCGTGCTGGCGGAGATGGGCGAGGGCCAGCCGGCGGACACCGACGTGGCGCTGGACTTCTATCACCGCGCTGCCGCGGCCGCGTGGCCGGCGGCGATGATGCGGCTGGGCGACGCGGCGCGCGACGGCACGCTGGGCCAGCCGCAGGACGATGCCGCGGCGATGGCGCTGTACCGGCGCGCCGCCGCGTTCGGCCTGCCGCCGGCCCAGGCCGATCTGGGCTGGATGCTGGAGCGTGGCCGCGGCACCCTGGCCGACCCGGCGGCGGCGCTGGAGCAGTACCGCGCCGCGGCCGCGCATGGCGCCCCCTTCGCCGAGCTGCGCCTGGGGCAGGCCTATCGGCGGGGCGAGCTGGGGCTGCTGCCCGACGACGCGGCGGCGCTGACGTGGTACCGCGCCGCCGCCGGGCACGGCAATGTGGACGCCATGGTAGCGCTCGGGCTGATGCTGCAGAACGCGCAGGACACGTCGGCCGGTTCGGCCGAGGCGCTGGCGCTGTTTCGCCGTGCCGCCGCCGCGGGCAGCCCCGCCGGCGAGGTAAATCTTGCGCTCTGCCTTTGGTTCGGCCGGGGCGGTGCGACACTGGACCGGGTGGCGGCGGTGCGGCATTTCCAGCTTGCCGCCGACCGTGGCGACGCCACCGCCGAGTACATGCTGTCGGTGGCCTACCGCATCGGCGACGGGGTGGCCCAGGATTACAGGAAGATGCTGGACTGGGCGCACAAGGCGGCGGTCCAGGGCGATCCGGACGCGCTCAACATGATCGGCTCGGCAATCCTGTCGGGGCTCGACGAGCAGGACGACATTCCCGAGGCGGTGGCTATGCTGACCCTGGCGGTGGAGCGGACGCCGGTGGGCGGCGAGGCGCGCGGCCAGGCGGAGGCCAATTTGTCCACCGCCCGCACCCGCCTGACCGAGGAGCAGCACCCGAAGGTGGAGGCGCGGCTGGCGGCGTGGCGGGCATTGCTGGAGACACACGCACAGGGCAAGTGATTCCGGTTCACAACCGGTTGCCGGCGGCTCGCCTACATCTTCCGTCCGGGCAGCCGGTGGCGGAACGCCAGCGCCTCAGCCACGTCCTGGCGGCGGATGGCGGCGGCGCCGGCGAGGTCGGCGATGCTGCGCGCCACCCGCAGCGTGCGGGTGAAACCGCGCGGCGACAGCCGCAACCGCTCGGCCGCCTGCTCGGCCAGCGCCCGCGCGTCAGGCAGTAGGTCCAGTTTGTGCGGGTCGGCCTCGGCGTTGGTCGCCGGCCCGCCCTCACCGGCACGGGCAAGCTGGGCGCGGCGGGCGATGGCGACCCGGGCGGCCACCACGGCGGTCGCCTCGCCGGGCGGGGCACGCGACAACTCGGCCGGCGAGGTCGGCTGCACGGCGATCGACAAATCGATGCGGTCGAGCAGCGGTCCGCTCAGCCGGTTCTGATAGTCCTCGGCGCAGCGTGGCGCCCGGCCGCATTCGCGCGGGGCATCGCCGAGATAGCCGCAGCGGCACGGATTCATGGCGGCAATCAGCAGGAAGCGTGACGGATAGGTGACGTGCGCGGCGGCGCGCGCCACCGTCGTGTGGCCGCTCTCCATGGGCTGGCGCAGCGAATCGAGCGACTGACGCGGAAACTCCGGCAACTCGTCGAGAAACAGCACGCCGCGATGGGCCAGACTCGCCTCGCCCGGCCGGGCGCGCTGCCCGCCGCCGGTCAGCGCGGCCTGCGAGGNNTGAGGTCGGGCAGCAGCCCGGGCAGGCGCGCGGCCAGCATCGACTTGCCCGAGCCGGGCGGGCCGACCAGCAGGATGTTGTGGCTGCCGGCGGCGGCGATCTCCAGTGCGCGGCGCGCCGATTCCATGCCGCGCACCTCGGACAGATCGGGCATCCGCTCGGGCTCGGCGATGCCGGCGGCCTCCGGCGGCGTGAGCACCTGGGTGCCGCGGAAATGGTTGATCAGTGCCAGCAGGTCGGTCGGCGCCAGCA
>PLTJ01000389.1:0-1024 GCA_003164455.1 Acetobacteraceae bacterium | reverse complement strand
CCGCCACTTCCTCGCGCGGCAGCACATCCATGGCGGCGAGCACGGCGAGCGCGATGGGCAGGTCAAAATGGCTGCCTTCCTTGAGCAGGTCGGCCGGGGCGAGGTTGATCAGCACCCGTTTCGGCGGCAGCGACAGGCCCATGGCGGTCAGCGCGGCGCGCACCCGCTCGCGGGCCTCNNGCGAAAGACTGCACGCGGGCGATGGTCATTACGACCGGTATACCGGCATCGATCCGGGGAAGAAAGGGCGCGGTGTCAGCCCAGCGCCGCCAGGAAACTCAACGGCTCGTCGCGGCTGGCATCGAAGCCGAGGCTCACCATCGGCGCGTGCGCGGCCTGCACCGGGTTCCAGAACGCCTTCATCGCACCCCTCCGTCCCAACCAAGGCCGAGCGCCTTCTGGAGCGAAACGTAGTCGTTGGTCAGCATGGCCTCGGCCTGGGCCAAACTCTGTTTAGTTTGCACGCGCTGGCGCTCGGTGTCGAGCGAGTCGATGAGCGGGTAGTGGGTCAGTTTGAACGCCGCTGATTAAATTCCCATCGGTCTGAGCGTGCGCCGCCCTAGTCGCCGTGGCATACTGGCCGCATGGCACTCAAGCGCACCCCCCGCCCTCGTGACCCGATCCAGCTTGGCAAGCTCATGGTCGATATCGCCACGGGCCAAGTCGAAGACATCGCAGATGCCCCCGCGACCAAAAGGGCGCGCTCGGGCGGCATCAAAGGCGGCCCGGCCCGGAGCGCCGCTCTCACGCCTGAACAGCGATCTGAGATCGCCAGAGCCGCCGCTAGTGCGCGGTGGAAGAAGACCTAGGCCGCCTTGCCACCCGCGATCCCGGCGGCAACCAGCATTTCCGCAACGTCTTCTTCAAAGTTCAGGGAAAGCCGGATTTGCGCCTCATGGGGGTGTTCGTCGTTGTAGTGATCAACCTCAAGGCGGATAGCAAAGGCGTCATGGGCGATGGCGCGCCGGTTCTGGCCTATGCTTTTTACGACATGCGAGCGAGTATCTGCTCAACCCCCGGGTTG
>PLTJ01000197.1 GCA_003164455.1 Acetobacteraceae bacterium | reverse complement strand
CAGGTCACCGGCAACGTCTATGCGGTGGACGGCGTGACCTTCGACATCGCCAAGGGCGAGACGCTGTCGCTGGTGGGCGAAAGCGGCTGCGGCAAATCGACGGTGGGCAAAGCCATCCTGCGCCTGTATCCGATCACCGCCGGCGAGGTTTACCTGGACGGGCAGCGCATCGACAACCTGTCGGCCCGACAGCTCAGGCCGATGCGACGGCGGGTGCAGGTGGTCTTCCAGGACCCGTTCTCCAGCCTCAATCCGCGTCAGCGCGTGTTCGACATCATCGCCGAGCCGATCCTCAACTTCGGCCTGGCCAGCGGCAGCGAACTGGACGATCGCGTCGCCGGGCTGATGGACAAGGTGCAGTTGCCGCGTGACGCCATGCGGCGTTTTCCGCATGAATTCTCCGGCGGCCAGCGCCAGCGCATCGGCATCGCCCGCGCCCTCGCCCCCGGGTCCGACCTCATCATCTGCGACGAGGCGGTCTCCGCGCTCGACGTTTCGGTGAAGGCGCAGATCGTCAACCTGCTCTCCGATCTGCAGGACGAACTCGGCCTGGCCTTGCTGTTCATCAGCCACGACCTGGCGATCGTCGAACACCTGACCCATCGCGTGGCGGTAATGTACCTGGGCAAGATCGTCGAACTGGCCGACCGGCGCACGCTGTTCGCCACCCCGCACCACCCGTACACGCGCGCCCTGCTCTCGGCGGTGCCGGTGCCCGACCCGACGGTGAAACGCCAACGCATCATCCTCCACGGCGACGTGCCGAGCCCGATCAACCCGCCCAGCGGCTGCCGCTTTCACACCCGCTGCCCGTTCGCCTTCGACCGCTGCCGCATCGAGGAGCCGATGCTGCGACCGGCGCCGAACGCCCCGGAACACGGCCATGTTACGGCCTGCCACCTGGATACGGTGCCGGACGCGGCACGGGAAATCGAGGGGGCGGGGTAGCGAAGGCCCGGGCTCCGTCTATGCCAGTCGCAACAGCGCCGCGCCCACCGCGATCGCGCCGGCCGCCGCCCAGCGCCGCGCCCCCGGCCGTTCGCCGAGGACGATCCGTGCCAGCACCAGGCCGAACAGCATCGCCGTTTCCCGCAGCGCCGCCACCGGCGCCACCGGCGCGCGCGTCATCGCCCACAGAGCGAGCGCATAACTGCCGATCGAACAGGCCCCGGCGCCGAGGGCGCGGCACATTTCCGGCGCGGTCGCCTGCCAGGCCGCCCAGCCGCGTCGGTATTGCAGCACCAGCAGGGTCGGCGCCGCGGTGAGGGCGAACAGCCACATCGTGTAGGCCAGCGGGGCAGCGGAGAGGCGCACGCCGACCCCGTCGATCAGCGTGTAGGCCGCAACCACCAGCGCGTTTACCAGCGCTAGCCGTGCCGCCGCGGCTTCGCCGGCAACGCCCTGCCGGCGCGCCATCAGCAGCACGCCGCCGCACACCGCCCCAACGCCGAGCCAGCCGAGCGGGGGGAGCTTTTCGCCCAGCACCAGCCAGGCCGCCACCGCGACCAGCGCCGGAGCCACCCCGCGCATGAGCGGATAGGCCAGCGAGACCGACCCGCGGGCATAGGCCGCCGCCACCAGCGAGAAATAGACGACATGCACACTCGCCGTGGCGGCCAGGTACGGCCACGACCCGGCTCGGGGCTGGTCCAGGAAGGGCAGGGTGAGCACCGACAGCACGCAGGCACCCGCCACCACCAGCGCGGTTTCCCGCCCGCGGTCCTCGCCGGCGCGCACGCCGACATTCCATGCCGCGTGCAGCAAGGCGCCGAGCAGCACGGCCAGCAAAACGGGCAACGGCAACATGGCGCCAGCTTGATCCGCCGGCGCCGTGGCGGAAAGACGGACGAATGCGAAATGGGTCTATGGGGTGGCGTTCGCCGCCTGCCGGGCCTCGTCCAGCGCGCGCCAGAGATACCACGCGGCGTAGGAGCGGAACGGCGCCCACATTTCGCCGATGGCGGCCAGATCGCGCGGGCGGGGCTGCTCGTCCAGCCCGTGCAGGCGGCGGTAACCGTCGCGCACGCCGAAATCGTCCACCGGCAGCACGTCCGGCCGGCCGAGGGTGAAGATGAGCACCATCTCGACGGTCCAGCGCCCGACCCCGCGGATTTGGGTCAGTTGCTCGATCAGCGCGGCGTCGTCCAGCCGTGCCGCCGCCCGCCGCGTCGGCACCAGTCCCGTGGCCGCGTTCGCCGCGATGGCGCGGATCGCCGCCACCTTGCTGGTGGAGAACCCGACGCCGCGCAGCGCGGCCTCGCTGGTTGCCAGCACCATCGCCGGGGTGGGGAAATCGGCCCCCGGATAGAGGGCGGAAAACCGCGCCAGGATGCTGCGGGCTGCATTGCCGTGCAGTTGCTGATGGGCAACCGCGCGCACCAGCGCCTGATAGGGCTGCTCGGCGCGATCCGCCTTCAGGCCGCAGCGGCCGACCCGGCCGATCAGCCCGTCCATGGCGGCATCGACGCTGCGGAGGTGCCTGATGGCGGCGCGCATCCGGCCAGCTTGTCACCCGATTGGCCCCGCCGCCAGCCCGATTCCGGTGACGACGCAACCGCCGCCGGCCCCGCCTACGCGGGCGCGAATTCGTCTGATCTGCTTTGCTTGCCTTTGGACTTCATGGCGCGCTTAATCACCAGCAAACTAAAAGGGGTCTCGGCTTTTGGCCCCATGGGGCAGCGACCCATGGCCCAGGTAAAAGGTCTCAGGTTCGACCGCGACGACGAGCAGGAGGAAGTGGATCGCCAGAGTGTGAGCCTTGCCGGGCTCGCGGTGACCCTTGCCCTGGTCGTGGCGGGGCTTTACGTGATCCACCAGCTCGAGACCAAGGCGGCTGTCGAGGACTGCCTGCTGGCCGATCACAGCAACTGCGACATCATTCTCACCAGCGCCCGCTGAATCGTTGGCCGCAACCGGCTTGACGCGCTGGCACGCTGTGTCAGCGTGGCGGCACAGGATTGGGAGATGGCTCATGCGTATCGCCGAGATGGACTGGCGGATGGTCGAGGACTGGACGCGGGCGGACGACCGCGTGGCGTTGCCGCTGGGCAGCACCGAGCAGCACGCCGGCCTGTCGCTGCTGACCGACGCCACCCTGGCCGAACGCGTCGCGGCCGAAGCGGCCGAGCCGCTCGGCGTGCCGGTGTTCCCGGTGATGCCGTTCGGGTTGTCGCCCTATTTCCAGGCCTTCCCGGGCAGCATGACGCTGCGCGTCGAGACCCTGTGCGCTGTCGTGCGCGACCTGCTCGACAGTCTCAAGCGTTCCGGTTTCCGGCGCATCCTGGTGGTCAACGGCCATGGCGGCAACGCGCCGGCCGGGGCGCTGGCGCAGGAATGGATGATGGACAATCCGGACTGCCGGGTGCGCTTCCACGACTGGTGGCGGGCGCCGCGCACTTTCGGCAAGGTGCTGGAAATCGACCCGGTCGCCAGCCATGGCAGCTGGATGGAGAACTTCCCCTGGACCCGCCTGCCCGGCACGCCCGCCGACGAGCAGAAACCCATGGTGGACCTCGTCCGGCTGAAGACGCTGCCGCCCTTCGAGGCGCGCAACCTGCTGGAGGACGGCAACTACGGCGGCCGCAGCCAGCGGCCAGATGACGACATGCTGGCGATCTGGCGGGTCGCGGTGGAGGAGACGCGCGAGATGCTGGAGATCTGGTGATGGGCCCGATCCTGATCTGGGGGTCCGGGGCGATCGGCGGCACCTGCGGCGCTTATCTGAAGCGCGCCGGCCACGATGTCAGCTTCGTCGATATCGTGCCGGAGCATGTCGAAGCGATCCGCACCACCGGCCTCGCCATCACCGGCCCGGTGGACCAGTTCAGCGTGACCGCGCCGGCCTTCCTGCCGGATCAGGTGCCGGGCACCTGGCGCCACGTGTTCCTCGCCGTGAAGGCCCAGGACACCGAGCGCGCCACCCGCGCCATCACCCCGCATCTGGCGCAGGACGGCGCCATTCTCTCGCTGCAAAACGGGCTGTGCGAAACCATCATCTCGCGCATCGTCGGGCGCGACCGCACCATCGGCGCCTTCGTCAACTACAGCACCGACTGGATCGCCCCCGGCGAGATCCTGTTCGGCAGCCGCAGTTCGGTGGTGCTCGGCGAGCTCGACGGCGCCATCACCCCGCGGCTCAACGACCTGCTGGGCGTCATCCGCGACTTCGAGCCGGACGCCATCATCACCGATAACATCTGGGGCTATCTCTGGGGCAAGCTCGGCTACGGCGCCATGCTGTTCGCCCAGGCGCTCGGCAATCTCGGCATTGCCGACTGCCTGGCCCGTCCCGAAATGCTGCCGGTGTGGCAGGCCCTGGCGCGCGAGGCGCTGGCGGTGGCGGCGGCCGAGGGCGTGCGAGTGGAGAAATTCCCGATGTTCGATCCCACCGCTTTCATGCCGGACGCCCCGGACGGGGCGGCGCGCGAGGCGGTGGCCCGCATCGTTGCCCTCAACCGCACCAGCGCGAAAACCCATTCCGGCGTCTGGCGCGACCTCGCCGTGCGCCACCGCCGCACCGAGGTGGACGTGCAGATCGCCCCGATCGCCGGGATCGGCGCCCGCCACGGCATCGCCACCCCGACCGTTCGCCGGCTGGTCGCCCTGATCCACGAAATCGAGGACGGCAAGCGGCCGCTTGCCGATGACAATCTGCTGGAGCTTCTGCAGCCATGAACATTCGCTTTGACGGCAAGATCATCGCGGTCAGCGGCGCCGGTCACGGTATCGGCCGCGCCGTCGCGCGCAGCTTTGCCGGGCTGGGCGCGGTGGTGTTCGCCGCCGACAACAACGCCGCCACCCTCGCGGAGACGGCGTCCACCGGCAACATCACCCCCCATACCGTCGACCTGGCCGATCGCCGCGCGGCGGCGGCCTGGATCGCCGACGTGGAACGCCAGAGCGGCGGCACGCCGGTTTTTGCCCTGGTGAACAATTGCGGCGGCGTGGCGGGGCAGACCNNTCGGCGCCGCCATGGCGCTGTCGCGTGCCGTGGCGCCGGGGATGAAACGGGTCGGCCAGGGCCGCATCGTCAACATCAGTTCCGGCGCCGGGTTGCAGGCCTCGCTCACCGGCATTCAGGCCTATTGCTCGGCCAAGCACGCCGTGGTCGGCCTCACCCGTCAGCTTGCCCACGACCTCGGCCCCTTCGGCATCACCGTGAACTCGGTGGCCCCCGGCTTCATCCGCTCCAACCCCGACACCGAAAAGCAGTGGGACAGCTATGGCGCCGAGGGCCAGAAGGCGCTGGTCGAGCGGATCGCGCTGAAGCACCTCGGCACCGCGCAGGACATCGCCAATGGCGTGCTGTTCTTCGCTTCCGATCTCGCCGGCTTCGTCACCGGCCAGATCCTGCAAGTGGACGGTGGCCGATGATGGACGACATCGCCGCGGTTGACCGCTGGATGGCGGCGAACCAGCCGCGCCTGCTCGACGAACTGCTGGGCTTCATCGCGATACCCAGCGTTTCCACCGACCCGGCCTATGCCGCCGGCATGGCCGCCGCCGCCGATCTGCTGCTCGCCCGGCTGCGCCGGATCGGGCTGCGGCAGGTGCAGTTGCTGGACGGCGGCGGGCACAAGGCGGTCTATGGGGCCTGGACCGAGGCCGCCGGCGCGCCGACCATCCTGGTCTATGGCCATTACGACGTGCAGCCGCCGGTGCCGCTGGAGGCATGGCAGAGCCCGCCCTTCGAGCCCACCATCCGCGACGGCCGGATCTACGCCCGCGGCGCGTCGGACGACAAAAGCCCGCTGTGGATCGCGGTTTCCTCGCTGGAGGCGTGGCTGGCCGTGTACGGCCGCCTGCCCGTGAACGTGAAGGTGCTGCTCGAAGGCGAGGAAGAAGTCGGCAGCGCCAGTCTCCCCGCCATCATGGCGACGCATCGCGGCCTGCTCGCCGCCGACGTGCTGGTGTCGGCCGACGGCGGGCGCTGGCGCTGTGGCCTGTCGACGGTCAACACCAACAGCCGGGGCATCGTCTCCCTGGAGGTGCACGTGCGCACCGCCGGGCGCGACCTGCATTCCGGCCGCTTCGGCGGCCCGGTGGGCAATGCCCCGATGGTGCTGGCGCGGCTGCTGGCGGGCCTGCACGACGGGCAGAACCGCATCGCGGTGGCCGGGTTTTTCGATGGGTTGCAGCCGCCGACCAAGGCCGACTTCGCCGGCATGGCGGCGCTCGGCTTCGACGCGGCGGCATTCTTCACCGAGATCGGCGCCCGTCCCGGTGCCATGGAGCCCGGGGTCGGCCTGCTGGAATCGCTCTGGCTGCGCCCGACGGTGGAAGTGAACGGGATCTGGGGCGGCTATACCGGCGCCGGCGGCAAGACCGTCATTCCGGCCGAGGCGCACGCCAAGATCAGTTGCCGGCTCGGCCCCGGCCAGGATCCTGCGCATGTTGCCGCCGCCGTCGAGGCGCACCTGGCGGCGCACGTGCCGGACTGGGCCGATCTGGTGGTCGAGCAGACCGAGGCCGGCACGCGCGCCTATGCGGTGCCGGAGGACGATCCCTTCCAGCACGCGGTCGAGCGGGTCATCGAACAGGTGCACGGCGCGCCGCCGTTGCGCGTCGGCCTGGGTGGCACGCTGCCGATCTCCGCGATGGCCAAACAGACGCTCGGCCTGGAAACGGTGGCGCTCAGCTACGCCGTCGCCGACGAGAACATCCATGCGCCCAACGAATTCTTCCGGCTGGCCAGCTTCGACGACGGCCTGAAGGCATGGACCCGCCTGCTGGCGGAAGTCGGCGCGATGCCGGGGAGATAGATTAAGGAGGAGAATGGGCCATGGCCGGCCCCGACACCGCCGGCGTCCTCGCGCCGCCACCGGCGATTTTCGCCACTGCGTTCGTCGCGGGCTGGCTGCTCGGCCGTGTTTTGCCGTGGCCCATCCTGCCGGCCGCCATCGCTTTTTGGGCCGGCTTCGTGCCCGGCATCGCCGCGCTGGCGATTGCCGTGGCGGCATGGCGAGAGATGCGCCGCGCCCGTACCGCCGTTTCTCCCTACACGCCGAGCACCGCGCTGGTCCGCACCGGCCCGTTCGCCTACAGCCGCAACCCGCTTTACGTCGCGCTCATTCTCCTCTCGCTCGGCCTTTCCCTTCTGGTCAATACGTTGTGGTGCGTGCTGCTGCTGCTGCTGCCCGCCATGGTGGTGCTGCGGCGCGGAGTCATTGCCCGCGAGGAAGCCTATCTCCAGCGTTGCTTCGGAGAGGACTACCGTCTCTATTGCGCCACCACGCGGCGCTGGCTCTGAGATTGGCGGCGGTTGGCCCGCTTTTCCGGGGCAATACGCGAGCCACTGGTATGAGACCGCCCCCCGACTCATATTATATTAACATGACACGGGATTATTTTTGAGCGAACCCGCGTGGGAGACCGGNNCTGCTGCTTGGCCTGCTGCTGCCGGCGCAAACCGCCGACGTGCTGGCGGGTCTGGTCGATGGCGGGCACTGCGGCCTGTGGCCTGCCCTGTGCTTTCACCTGGCCCTCGCCGCGCTGGCCGTCAGTGCCTGGTACTGGTCGCGCGCCGTCCTCGCCGCCCGCTTCCCCGAGCTGATCATGCCCAATCTGCGTGCCGGGGCGGAGGCCCTCGCGGAGGTTGACGCGCGGGCCTGGGCCTGGCTGCCGCGCATCCTGTTCCTCGCCGCCGCGGCCTCCGGCATGGTGGCCGCGCTGCGCAGCGCGGCCTGGCTGCAGGCCGTCCTGGTGCCGGTGTGGTCCGGACCGCTGCTGCTCGGGCTGGTCATGCGCCGGCGCGTCTTTGGCCCGCGCGACGATCTCGCCCCGCAACTGAGGGCGCAGGAGGGCTGGGCCTTCCGCTGGGAGATCGGCATGCGCTTCAACCAGGTGCTGCGCCTCGCCCCTGGCGGCGTTGGGCTGGCCGGCATCTGGATGGGCGTGGGGATCGCCATGCTGCTGGGCAGCGTGCTGGCGAGCTTCGGGCTCGATACGGATATGGTGCGCCGCGTCGTGCCGGACTGGCCCGGCCTGTCGGTGCTGCTTGGCACTGGGTTTCCTGGCCCCGGCGGCCTGTTCGTGGCAACCGCCTTCGCGCTGCCGGTTGCCACCGCTCTGTGCTTCGTCGCCGACGGACTGTGCATGCCGCCCCGCTGGGCCCGGGTGGTCAGGCGGCCACCGGTGTTCGTGCCGCTCGCGCTGTTGGTTGCCGTCGTGCCCGTTTTGGTGCCGCTGCACGTGGTGCGCATCATCCCGCCGTCGCGCACCGCCCTCGCGCCGGCCGTCCGCCAGCCGCTCGGTGCGTTGTTCGCCAACTGGATCATGACCTGTGCGCCCGGGGACAAGGAGCCGGTTCGCCCGGTGATCGTCGCCGTCTCCGGCGGGGCGTCGGGGGCGGCGCTGTGGGCCGCGCGCGTGCTGCGCGATGTCGAGGCCGCGCTGCCCCCGCCCGGCCCCGGCATGCCCGCCATCTTTGCCGTCAGCAGCGTGTCCGGCGGATCGCTCGGGGCCGGCGCCTGGATCAGCACGATCGCCGGGCAGCCCGACGGCCAGCGGTGCCGCACCGATCCCGCCGCGGCATCGCCGCCGGTGGATGGGGTGACCCGCGCCGACCGCGCCCTGTCAACGCTGGGCGGCGACATGCTGTCGCCGCTGCTGGCCGGGATGCTCATCGATGACGTCCCGCACGCCCTGTTCGGCTGGATACCTGTCGTCATCGGAGCCACGCCGCCGCGCGGCGGCGATCGCGGCGAGGCCCTGGAGCGCAGCTTCGCGCATCTGTGGCACGATGGCAGCCTCAAGGCCTGGGACGACCCTGCCCAACGCCCGATGGCGTTCGATCGCGGCTTCCTGGACCTTTTCTATGGGGCCAGAGGGGAACCGCGGACTGGTATGCCGCTGTGGCTGCCCAACGCCGCCGACAGCGCCACCGGGCGGCGCGTCATGCCGAGCGCCTTCGCCAGCGACGATCTCCGCCAATGGCCGTTCCGCGACACAGGCGATGCACAGGCACTGCTCGGCGCCGACCTGCCCATCGCCACCGCGATCGACAATTCCGCCCGCGTCGCCTTTCTTTTGCCCGCCGGCGAACTGGTGCCGCTGCACCGGCCGCACGGTCTCACCGACCGCCATTACCATGAGCAACCGACATCCGTCGTCGATGGCGGCTATGTCGACAATACCGGCCTGCTCACGGCGCTCGAGCTGGCGGAATGGCTGCGCGGCCCGGAGGGCAGGCAGGCCGCCGGCGACCGCGCGGTGGAGCCGATCATCATCGAGGCCAGCGCCGACGGCGCGCGTGCGGTGGGCGGCGAGAGCGTGGTGCGCTGCGGCGGCATGCCGAAGGACGACCCCTCGGCCGCCGGTGTCCCCGCCACCCCGCCGCACCTGCTTGCCGCCGTGATCGGCCCGACCGCACCCCGCGGCGCTCATGCCGGCCTGCTGCAGCGCCAGGTGCGTGACGCCTGGTGCCCGCACGACGGCCAGCCGACGCAGGCCTATTTCCACTTCTATCTGCACGCCCCGCCAGAAGCCGACCTGCCGCTGAACTGGACTCTGTCCGACGCGGCGGCCGCCTGGATCTGGCACCGGGCCATGCAAAGCTGCGACAACGCCCAGGAAATGCAGCGCTTGCGCACGGTCTTCGCCGGCCACGACCAGCCGGCGAACGCACAGGTCTCCTGCCTCGCCACGCCGGCACCCGGCGCCAGGTAAGCAAGGCCAGGGCTCCGCCCGATAAGGCGAGGGCGCCTGCCCTCGACCCGCAAAGGGCCGAGAGGCCCTTTGATCCCATTACTTTCGGGGCTGCGTCAGCAGCCCAGCAGATGATATCGCTATTCAGTTAAAGGCTGCTGGCGCAGCCCCGAAAAGTGCTGGTTCCAAGCCCCTGGCCTTGCTTACCGGTGCAGGGCCGCGGTGACCTGCGGCGGCCGGCGGGCTGGCAGCGGAGCCGTGCAGCCCGCCTTGTTGCGTTTCAGCACGCGCAGTCCGTCGAAGGCGGCGATCTGGTGATAGCGGGACCAGGCCTCGGCGAAGGCGGGGTTGGAGGCGCTCAGCACCGCCACGTAGTTGATGCCTTCGCGGGTATCGACCACGGCGAGGTCCGGGCAGGTGGCGACGAAATCATGGGTGATCCAGCGCCGGATCGGCCAGTCCTTGGGCGCCGCGCCGTCCTGTTTGGCCCGCCAGAGTTCGCCCTTCAGCGCCCACATGGAATCGAAGCGGCTGGCCCAGGTGACCCCGGTGTTGTTGACCACCGGGAAGCCGAGCGCGATCCACTCGGAGAAGGCGATGTAGGTCTTGGCGTTCTCGCGCTTCACCAGCCGTTCCAGTTTCACCTCGGTCGACAGGTTCGGCTCAACCGCCGCTTCCACCCAGCTTTGCAGTCGCCAGTAGTCGGACCAGGCGAATTCACCGAGTGCGGCCAGTACCAGTACCGCCGGGATGGCGAGACGGAAGGTCAGTCGCGGCCGCTCGCGCAGCACCGCTGCCGTCCACAGCAGCAGTGCCAGCAAGGCGACGGTGGAGGCGGGCAGGCGGTGATAGAACCAGTTCTTGCCTTGCAGAACGTAGGAAACGGTGGCCGCGAAGGCGAACGTGGCCAGCCCGATTAGCAGGGCGCGCAGAAACGGCTGCTCAGGCAGCGTGCGCCGCGACAGCACGGCCAGCAGCACCGTCACCGCGACCCCGCCGAGCAGGATCTGGCTTTGCGCCAGGATCTGCTGGCACGGCGTGTCGGTGGCGCCGTACAG
>PLTJ01000303.1 GCA_003164455.1 Acetobacteraceae bacterium | reverse complement strand
TGTTCGCCCAGCGGCACGCCGAGGATAGCTTCAAGCGGGAGAACTACGCGCAGAAGATCGACTCGCTGCGGGTGAAGAGGGACCAGGCCACCTCGGATGTGGCCTCGTTCACCGAGCGGCTGCAGCTGGCGGGAGAAGTGGAGGGCAAGCGGCGCGAGCTGGAGCGGTTGCGGGTGGGCAGTCAGCTGAACCGTTTGCAGGCGACCGATACACGGGTGAACATGGCGGCACAGCTGGCGGAGGCGCGCTCGAACCGGCAGGGGGCGCAACGCGACATGGACGCGCAGATTGCCGAGCGCGATGACTACGTGCAGCAGACGGCGGCCGACACGGCGCAGCAGCTGACCGAGCAGGGGCGCAAGCTGGACGATGCGCAGGAGCAACTGCACAAGGCGAGTCTGCGGCGCGATCTGGTGCGGCTGCGGGCGGAGCGGGATGCGATCGTGCTGCGGGTGGCGCCGGTCAGCGTGGGCACGGTGATGCAGTCCGGCGATCCGTTCATCGAGCTGGTTCCGCTGGACACGCCGTTGCAGATCGATGCGATGGTGGACGGTCAGGACGTGGGTTTTGTCCGGGTGGGCGACCCAGTGACGATCAAGTTCGCGACGTTCTCGTATCAGTTGTATGGCACGGCGGCGGGGACGGTGCGCTCGGTGAGCCCGGACAGTTTCAAGGACCCGAATGCGTCGCCGGACGTGAAGACGCGGACGGACAAGGCGATGGGGGTGCTGTTCTTCCGGGCGAAGATGTCGATCGACGCGATCCAGCTGCACGACCTGCCGGAAGGGGCGCGGATCGTGCCCGGCATGCCGGTGGAGGCGGACATCCGTGTCGGCAGGCGCACCCTCCTGCGCACCATGATGTCCCGCCTCGTCCCGGCCGCTTCCGAGGGCATGCGCGAGCCATGAGGTGCTGGCGGCGGCATCCCCGGTTTTCCTGCGTGGGTGGAGCCTGATGGCGATGGCCGGTCTGTTCGGTTGGCTGCAATCCGCGTCCGGGGCGCTGAAGCGCGGGCGGCGCCTGGTGGAGGAGGGCAAGCGGGCGGAAGCCTTTGCGCTGTTCGCGCGCGCCGCCGAGGCAAAGCTGCCCGAGGCCGAATTCCAGGTGGCGCGCTGCTATCTGGAGGGCGCCGGGGTGCCCCCGAGCGCGGTCGAGGGCGCACGCTGGCTGGCGCGTGCCGCCTCGGCGGGCCATGTCGGCTCGCAGTCGATGCTGGCGGCGCTGTATGTGCACGGCCTTCCGGGCAGCGCCGCGCCGGGCGCGGACAGCCACGCCTCCGAGCTTGCCGCCGGCCGCCCGGCGGCGGCGCTGTTCACCCAGAACGAGCCGGCCCGCCCTGATTTCGAGCAGGCCGCGACATGGGCGCGCAAGGCCGCCGATGCCGGCTCGGCCGACGGCCAGGCGCTGCTCGGCTATATCCTCTCGTCCGGCCCCGAGGCGATGCGCGACCCCGAGGCTTCCGAGCAGTGGTATCGCCGTTCGGCCGCCGCCGATTGTCCACAGGGCCGCCTCGGCCTCGGCCTGGCGCTGTTGCGCAACGCCCAGGCGCCCGAGCAGTTCGCCGAGGGCGCCAGCCAGTTGGCCGCCGCCGCCGAAGCGGGGCTGCCCACCGCCGAGTATCTGCTCGGCGTGCTCTACGAGCGTGGCCAGGGGGTCGAATGCGACGTCGAGCGCGGCGTCGGCCTGTATAAGGCGGCGGCCGAGAAGGGGGTGCGCTCCGCTCAGGCGCGGTGGGGCCTCGCCTTGATGGAAGGCCGCGGGGTCAAGCAGGACCCGCTTGCCGGCGAGAGTTGGCTGCGCCGCGCCGCCCTCAGTGGTGATCCTTCGGCCGCGGCGCTGATCGGCGACCTGTACGCCCGCGGCGGCAAGCTGCCGCCCAACTATGCCGAGGCGGCGATGTGGTTTCGCATCGGCGCCGAGGCCGGCCACCGCGCGGCGGCCCGCGCGCTCGGCATGCTGCACCTGACCGGTGCCGGCGTGCCGCGCGACCCCACCGAGGCGGCGCGCTGGTTCCGCATTTCGGCCGAAGCCGGCGATACCCAGTCCAAACACGACCTCGCCGCCCTGGTGTTGCAGGGTCAGGCCTCCCAGGAGGATTCGGTCCGCACCCGCGAATGGTTCGAACAGGCCGCCGCCTCGGGCGATCTTGTGGCCGCGTTCAACTACGGCATCTGCCTTTCCCAGGGCGTCGGCGTCGAGCGTGATGACCGGCGCGCCGCCGAATGGCTGCGCCGCGCCGCCGAGGGCGTGGTCAACGCCCGCTACTGGTATGGTCGCATGCTGATCGACGGCCGCGGCGTCACGCAGGACCTGGCCGAGGGCCGCGATTGGATCGGCCGCGCCGCCGAGGCCGGCATGACCGAAGCGCAGGTGGCGCTGGCCGAGATGATGGTGAACGGACGCGGCGGACCGAAGGACCATTCGACGGCGCTGGCGCTGTTCCAGCGGGCCGCCGAGGCCGGCCATGTCGGTGCCATGTTCGCCACCGGCGCCATGTTCGGCGGCGGCCACGAGATTCCCTGGGATCGCCCGCAGGCGCAGCGNNCTGGCTGGAGCGCGCCGCGGCGCAGGGACTGGAGGAGGCGCAGCACGACCTCGCCACCTGGCCCGGCCATGCCCCGGTCGCCGCCGCGCCGGAGGCCCCGCAAGTGGGCGCCGGTGCGCACTGAGCCCACCGTAAGCCGGTGATGAAGACCCGCGCCGAACTGTTCGCCGAACA
>PLTJ01000153.1 GCA_003164455.1 Acetobacteraceae bacterium | reverse complement strand
CCAGCCCCCGATGCCGCTGGTCTTGTCCGGTGTAATGTTGAAGGCGGACCAGGCGCCGACCGCACCGCCTGCGAGCGCCTCGCCATTCTCCTGACCCAGTGTCAGGTTGCGCGGCGTGTGGCAGGTATCGCAATGCTCCAGCGCCTGCGTCAGGTAGGCGCCGCGGTTCCATTCGGCCGGCTTGCCTGCGTCGGCATGGAAGCGAGCGTCGCGGAAATTCAACAGCTTCCAGCCCCGGAGGAGCCAGCGCTGATTGAACGGAAAGCCCAGATGATTGACAGGGACCACGTTGCGAACCGGCGGCAGACTGAACAGGTAGGCCTTGATGGCCAGCACATCCCCGCGCGACAGCAGTGTGAACGATGTGTAGGGGAACGCCGGATATAGGTTCGCGCCATCCTTGCGGATGCCCTGATGCATCGCTCGCACGAAGTCTTCGTCGCTCCAGGTGCCGATGCCAGTCTGCTTGTCGGCCGTGATGTTCGGCGTGTAGATCGCCCCGAACGGCGTCGGCACGGCGTAACCGCCGGCCATCTGCTTGGACGGGTCGGTGGTATGACAGGCTTGGCAATCGCCAGCCAGCGCCAGGTACCGGCCACTCTCGACCGTCGCGTCCCCGAGCTGCGACTGCGCGGCCGCCGCACCTGCCGTCGGCGACCATCCCATAGCGGCCAGTAGCAAGATGGCGCAAAACCACGTCGCCGCCGGGCCCGACCGAGGACGCGACCACATGCTCACCCGCCTGACTTCAGCGCATCAGCGATCCGCAGGCTGAGCGCCGACAGGGTCAACGTGCAGTTCACGCTGCCCGCCGTCGGCATCACACCACTGGTCGCGAGATACAGGTTTTCGTGGTCGTGGGTGCGACACTCGCCATCCACGACTGAGTCCTTCGGGTCATTGCCCATGATCACCGAACCCATGATATGGTTGTTCGGCGCGAAGGCGTCGTTGAATACGATCTCCGTTCCGCCCATGAGCTGGGCGATGCGGGCATAGGCGTCATGTGTGTGCGCCGCGCTCCGGCGGACGTAATCGCCGACGTTGTAGGTAATTTCGGCGTGCGGAATACCCAGCACGTCCTTGTGGTCCCGGCTCAGCACGAGCCGGTTATCTGGGTTCGCCAGAATTTCATGAAAGCTGTTGATGTTCACGGTGTGCGCGGCGCGGAAGCGAACCTCATGTTCCAGGCGGGCGCCGCTCAGCCCCATGGAAAGCGCCTTGAGAGTCGCCTTGCGCGTCTGAGACTGATTGTTCAAATGCAGCTTCTTGGCGGCATATTCCGAGCGGAACGACCCGTCGCGGAAATTGACCACGGAGCTCATTTCCATCGCCCCGCGGCCCGGCCATAACGACTCCTCCGCCAGGAATGTCACGCCGGTTCCCGGGTGGTCCATCATGTTGCGCCCCACCTGATCGGAGCTGTTTGCGATGCCGCCCGGACGGCGGTCGTCGGCCGAAAAGAGCAGCAGCCTCGGAGTTTCGATCCCGTTCGCCGCCACGACAAAGCGCTTGCCGGTGACGCGGTGCGAGGCGCCGTCACCATCCTTGAAGTGCACAGCGACGACGCGATTGTCGCTGCCGATCTCGATGCGATACACCACTGCATCAGCGATCAGCCGCGCTCCCGCCTGGCGTGCCTTTTCGGCATGCACGATACCGTTGTACATCGCCCCGATCGGGCAGATCGGCATGCAGTTGTTGTTGCCGCAGCAGGTCGGACGGCTGTCATAAGGCGTACTGTTCCGGGCAGCCGGCTCGGCAACCACCGTGAACCCGTTGGAATTCAGGGCATCGGCAAACCGTTGATCGTTGTACGAGAGCGGCAGCCCATCCATCGGGTAGGGATGCGTCCGCGGCGATCCGAGGTCGGTCCCGTCATTCGGACCGGCGCAACCGAGCGCAACCTCGGCACGGTAATAGTACGATTCCAGCTGGTCATAGCTGACCGGCCAGTCACGCCCGACGCCATAGCGGCTCCGCAAGCGGAAGTCGTTTGGCAGGAAGCGCCAGGTAGCCGCCGCCCAATGCCAGGTAGTACCCCCGACCCACCTTATGTATTGCTGCGCATAGGCTGCCGCATCCTGCCCCTTGAGAATCAGGTAGCTGTTGCCCGGCTGGTATGGAACCACCGACCCGGGCCATTCGCCCGGGCCCAGCTCTGTCCCGGCTTCTGGCGGCCGCGAATAAGCATAGGCCGGGTACTCGGGATGCGGTGCGATCCGGCTGGGCGGATACGGCGCCATGTTGTCATCCCGGGCTGGATTGTTCCGGTAATTTTCCACGATTCGCCAGAGGGGCACGTCTGGCCCTGCTTCTAGCATCAGCACCGATGCGCCGCTCATCGCCAGTTCGTGGGCGATAAGCGAACCGGCGACACCGGAGCCAATGATCACGATGTCAGCGGAGAGCGCCTCAGCCAACGTCCGGTCCTCTCAGGTTGTGGGTGGCTTGCTGGCCCAGTAGCCCGGCGCACCACGGCAATAGGACGGAACGGCGAGCACGTCGCCAACCGTGTCAAACATCAGTGCCTCGCGATACGCGATGGCGCTTGCCAGCGGCCCATCGCCCGCGACGCCCGTATACCAGGCGGCAGCGATGATGTGCAGCAAGGGCGCTAGTAGCGGCTGCTGT
>PLTJ01000027.1 GCA_003164455.1 Acetobacteraceae bacterium | reverse complement strand
GTGCTGATCCGCGTGCTCGCCGCCGGGGTGAACCGCCCGGACGTGCAGCAGCGCCTGGGCCGCTATCCGCCGCCGCCCGGCGCCAGCCCCGTGCTGGGGCTGGAAGTGGCCGGCGAGGTGGTGGCCGCCGGCGTGGCGGTGAGCCAGTGGCACGTCGGCGATCGCGTTTGCGCGCTGACCAATGGCGGCGGCTATGCCGAGTATTGCGTCGCCCCGGCGGTGCAGGCGCTGCCCTGGCCGCGCGGCTACGACGCGCTGCGCGCCGGCGCCTTGCCGGAGAATTACTTCACGGTCTGGGCCAATGTTTTCATCCATGGCCGCCTCGCCGCCGGGGAAGCGTTGCTGGTGCACGGCGGCAGCTCCGGCATCGGGCTCACCGCGCTGCAACTGGGTAAGGCGTTTGGGGCCACGGTCTACGTGACCGTGGGAACGGCGGCGAAAGCGGCGGCCTGTCTGGCGCTGGGGGCGGAGGCGGCGATCAACTACCGCGAGGCGGATTTCCTCATCGAAATTCAGCGCCTCACCGGCAAACACGGCGTGGATGTCGTGCTCGACATGGTGGGAGCGCCCTATTTCGCGCGCAACCTGCACTGCCTGGCGATGGACGGGCGGCTGGTGCTGATCGCCTTTCTCGGCGGGGCAACGGTGGCGGCGTGCGATCTGCTGCCGATCATGATCCGGCGCCTGACCGTCACCGGCTCGACCATGCGCCCGCGCAGCACGGCGCAGAAGGGGGCCATCGCCGAGGCGCTGCGGGCCAGGGTGTGGCCGCTGCTGGACGCGGGACGGTGCGGGCCGGTGATCCATCAGGTGTTTCCACTCGCCGAGGCGGCGGCGGCGCATGCGCTGATGGAAAGCAGCGCGCATATCGGTAAGATCATGCTGGCGGTGGCCGAGTGACGTAGCGCGGAAAAGCGAGGCTTCTGCCGCGGCATGGCCGGAGGTTGAAGGTCGGCAACTCGCGAAAACGGGAATGGCCGGGTTGGGACGGCTGCTTGCGTCCCAAACGGCAATTACCATGTCCCTGGCACTGTTATTGCGCGGTTGCCGTAAACGCTGGAAAGGCGGATGCACATGTCAGTCTCTCGTCGGACTCTGCTTGCTCTGGCGCCGTGGGCCTGGGCGGGATCGATGGCGGTGGCTCAGGCCGCGCCGGTTGCCTTCACCGTGCCGTTGACCGGGGCGCAGCAGGTGCCGCCGGTGCAGACCGCCGGCACTGGTAGCGCGGCTCTCACCTATGACGCGGGCACGCGCGTGCTGACCTGGTCGGTGACCTACAGCGGGCTTTCCGGCCCGGTGACCATGGGCCATTTCCACGGCGCGGCGGCCTTGGGCAAGAACGCCTCGGTGGCGATCTGGATCACCAAACAGGGCGAGCCGGCGCCCAGCCCGATCACCGGCCAAGCCACGCTGAGCCCGGCGCAGGCCGGGCAGTTCACCGCCGGCGAGTGGTATATCAACCTGCACACCAAGGATCATCCGGCCGGCGAGATCCGCGGCCAGGTCATGCCGCCCAAGGGCTGACCCGGACCTAAAGATACGTCGCGAGCAGCGCTGCCGCGGCGGCGCTGCCGGCCAGTGCGAGAATGGCGCGCGCGGCCGAAGCGAGGCGCGGCGGCGCGCGGTCCCCGGGCAGGAATTTGCGGCCCGTGAGCATCGGGCGCAACAGGTTGTGTCCTTTCGCCGCCGCGTAAAGCGCAATCGCGACAACATGGAGCGCCACTGCGGCCAGCAGCGCATCCCATAGCAGGCCATGCAGATCGGTCACCACGTTGGCAACCGTCGCCGGCATGATGTCGGTGAACGGGCCGGCGTTGGCGACGTCGTTGTTGACCACGATGCCGGTCAGGGCCTGCCCGAGCAGGAGCGCGAGCAACAGCAGCACCATCCAGCCGCCAGCCGGATTGTGGCCGATCTCATCATCCGGTTCGCGCTGAAACAACCGCGCGAGATGCCGCCCGGCGGCGGCCGGAGAGGCGAGGAACCGGGCGAAGCGGGCGGTGTCGCTGCCCACGACCCCCCAGGCCAGACGGAACAGCAGCAGGCCCAGCAGCGCCTCGCCGACGCGCGCGTGCCAGTCCATCCAGTTGCAGCGCCAGGTGGCGTAGGCCGCCGCCACCAGGGCGACGGTGAGCCAGTGGAACGCTCGCGTGGGCAGGTCCCACACCACCACCACGCGGCCCGCGGCCCCCATCGTTCCCCTGTTCATGCCCTGCCCGCCTGGAGTCATGTCATCGCCTGCTGAAGTGACGCGCAGAGGACCGCCACATTGTCATGCCGCCGGCGATAGTGCACACGCCTCCCCTATCAACCCGGGGCCAACCCATGCGCCTTTACGCCACCCCAGCGACACGGTTGTCCGCTTACGGGCTGCTGCCGCTTGCCGGCTCGGTGGTGCTGTTCGGCGTGGCGTGGCCGGGCCGGTCGGAACCTAGTGCGTCATGCAGGCATCGGTGAAGCTGCCCGCCATGGTGGCCTCGGTGAGGTTCCTGGCGACGCCAGCGACGGGGCTGGTCGTGTCCACCTGGTGGCTGGGCGAGCCGTTCGGCCCCGATCCGCTCGCCGGTTCGGTCCTGATTCTCGGCGGCGTGGCCTGCGCGGCTTGGCCGGAGTGGCGGCGATGATCCTCCATGCCGTGGAATCCGGCACCGGCGCGCCGGTCGCCCTGCTGCACGGCCTGTTCGGGCAAGCCGCCAACTTCGGCACCCTCCAGCGCCGCCTGTCCGCCACCTGTCGGGTGATTGCGCTCGATCTGCGCAACCACGGCGACAGCCGCCACGCGCCGACGATGACCTATCCCGCCATGGCCGAGGACGTGCTGGAAACCCTGCGCGAGCGCGGCGCCCTGCCGGCCGCGCTGGTGGGCCATTCGATGGGCGGCAAGGTGGCGATGATGGCGGCGCTGGAAGCCCCGGCGGCGGTCGCGCGCCTGCTGGTCGCCGACATCGCCCCGGTGCGCTATCCGCCGGCCCACCACGACCTCGCCGCCGCGATGACCGCCATTCCGCTGCATCCCGGCCTGACCCGCGCCCAGGCCGATGCCGCGCTCGCCGCCGTCGCCCCGCCGGGCGTGCGCGCCTTCCTGCTGCAGAACCTGCGTTTCGGCGCCGCCCCACGCTGGCGCATCGACCTGGCCGCGATCACCGCCGCCCTGCCCCGTCTCGCGGACTGGCCGGAGCGTGACGTCGTGCCCTACGCCGGACCGGCCCTGTTCGTCGCCGGCGCGCGTTCCGACTACATCCGCCCGGCGCACCGCGCGCCCATCCGCGCCCTGTTCCCGCGGGCGCGCTTCGTCACCCTGAAGGACGCCGGGCATTGGCTGCACGCCGACAATCCGGCGGGTTTCGCCGCCGTCGTGGAGGCCTTCCTGGCCGCCGGTTCGTAATCGCTATCCCCCTCAGGGATCGAAATGCCGGGCGACCAGCCGGGCCAGGCCGGGGCCGATGAACATGACGAGGATGAAACGGGCGGTCTGCAAGGCCATCACGAACGGCATGTCCACCGGCGTCGAGGCCGCGATGATGGCAACCGAATCGGCGCCCCCCGGACTCATCGCCAGATAGGCGGTCAGCGGGTCGATCCCGGCCACCCGGCTGAGCACCATGCCAAGGCCGCCGCAAACGGCGATCAACACCAGCGTCGAGGCGGCGATGCGCGGCAGCAGGCGGGCGACATGGACCAGAATGGGGCGGGTGAAGCGCAGCCCGATGGTCCAGCCGACCAGCGCATAACTGCCGGCCAGCAGCCATTGCGGCAGCTCAATCGTCATCATGCCGGTGGCGTGCAGCACCGCGCCGACGACGAAGGCCACCAGCATCGACCCCGCCGGAATGCGCAGCAGCGGCGCCACCGCCGTGCTCACGCCGGCCAGCCCGATGGTGGCGGCAAAAGCCCGCCAGGCGACCGGCGGAAACCACACCACGGCGGCGACCGCCCCCGGCGCGGACGTCGTCGAAAAGCGGGCGACGCCGGAGGCCACGACGGCGACGAATACCACCCGCACATACTGCATGAAGGCGACCAGGCGCATGTCCGCGCCGCTGGCCTCGGCCATCAGGGTCATGGCCGTGGCCGCGCCCGGCGAGGTGCCCCAGATCGCGGTGGTGCCGGGCAACACCCGCGCCAACGCCAGCAGCCCGCCCAGGATGCTGCTGACCACGATCACCGAGACCACCCCGGCCAGGAACAGCATCCAGTTCTGCAACAGCGTGCCGACGATGGCGGGCGTGATGGTGGCCGCCATCATGCAGCCGACCACGGCCTGGCCGATCAGGAACAACCAGTGCGCCACGCGCACCGAACCGCCGCAGACCGCCACCACGATGGCGCCGACCATCGGCCCGAGCAGCAGGGCGGCGGGCAGGCCGGCCCACTCCAGCAACGCCGTGAAGACGCCCGACAGCACCAGCAACACCACCCACTGCACGCCCAGCCCACGGCCGTGCAGCGACCACGGATACTCCCAGCGGGCCATTCAGCCGCCGCCATCGCGGCGCGCGTAGATGAGCTGGCGAGCGCGGTTGCCGGTGACGTGCAGCCCTCTCACCCGCCCGCCGGCGCGCAGCACGCGCACGTCCAGCCAGCCCTTGAACAGCGTCCCCGGCACCCAGATGCGGAAGATGTCGCCCTCGACCGGCTCCGCCGGCCAGGGGCCGCCGTCGGCCGCCACCGGCCCGCGCACGCGCACTTCCATGCCGTTCGCGCCGTCGGCGAAGGTCCAGGTGGCCGCCATGTCGGCGTTGGCATAGGTGCCCGCCAGCCCCTCGGGCAGAACCGCGCCCGGCGCCACCCGATGATAGGTCGCCCGCACGCCGGCATCGAGCTCGACCGCCAGGGTGCCGTCCGGCGCCAGGGCGCACCAGAAATCGTCCCCCGAGCGGCTGGCCTCCAGCCGTCCGTCCGCCGACGGCTGCAACCGGAACGGCACGCCATGGGTGTTGCCCATCGGCAGGCCGGTAGCGGCGAGGCTGATATCGACGGTCATGCCGCTGTCGCGGTCGAGCCACCGTCCCGCCAGCTTTGCCAGCGTTCCGCGCGCCGGCAGGGGCGGCACCGCCTGCACGCCCGGCAAGCCATCGAGAATGACGTCCAGGATGTCGTGCGCGAGATGATAGGGGTCGCTGCCGCCGTTGTTGCTGATGCAGATGACGGTGACGCCGCGATCGGGCGCGCGCAGAAATTCTGTCTTATAGCCCGGCCACAACCCGCCGTGGCCCACGGTGCGCACGCCGCGATGCGGATACACACGCAGCCCGCACGCATAGCCGCAGCGCCCGCCGCCGGTGAAGTCGATCTGCCGCTCCAGCGCCTCGGCCAGCGCCGGGCCGCCGACCTGGTGGGTGATGAAATTGCGGTCCCACAGGGCAAGGTCCTCGACGCAGGAGACGAGGCCGCCCTCGCCGCCCATGGGGAATGCGTGCGCGACCCGCACCCAACCCGCCTGTGTCGGCAGGTAGCCGGTGGCCAGCCCCGGCACCGGTTCCCACACGCTCGGGCTCATGCGGGTGCGGCGCATGCCGAGCGGGGCGAAGATGCGCCGCTCCAGCAACGCCGGCAGCGCTACTCCGCTGATCCGCTCCACGATCAGGCCGAGGAGGAAAAATCCGCTGTTGCTGTAGAGATAGCGGCTGCCCGGCGCGAAATTCAGCCCGCGCTGGCGGCAGATGCCCGCCAGCAGGTCGCCCTGGGTCACCGGAAAGCCGAGATCGACGCCGCCCTGGCGCATGATATCCAGCATGTCGCGGATGCCGCTGACATTGTGCATGAGGTGGCCGACCGTCACCGGCGTGCCGAAATCCGGCAGTTCGGGCAGGTACCGGCGCGCCTCCCCCGCGATGTCCAGGCGGCCTTCCTGAGCGAGCAGAAAGGCGGCGGCGCAGGTGAACTGCTTGCTCACCGAGGCGATGCGGAAGGTGGTGGCTGGCCCCACCGGCACGCCGAGCTCGAGGCTCGCCAGGCCGGCGCAGCGGTGCAGCACCATTTCGCCGTCGCGCACCACCGCGACCGCGACCCCCGGCGTGCCCGGCGCCGCCCACGGCGCCACCAGTTCATCGACGCGGCGCGCCAGCAAGGTCATGTCACTATCGGTCAACGCCTGTCTTCTCCTCTGCCCGCAAACGGCCGGGCAGCCTAGCCACCGCGCCCGCGCCCGTCTAATCGGCGGGCAACTGGACCAACACGTCGTCGCCCTCGACGCGGACCGGGTAGACGAGCAGGTCGTCCTCGATCGGCGCGCCCTGCCCGGCCCCGGTGCGCAGGTCGAAGCGTCCGGCATGCAGCGGGCATTCGATGGTGCAGCCCTCCAGCCAGCCGTCCGTGAGCCGGGCCGCGGCGTGCGTGCAGAGATTGTCGCTGGCGCACCAGGTGCCGTCGGCCAAGTGGTAAAGGGCGAGGTCGAGTCCCGCCACGCCCACCGCCTTCATCGCGCCCTTGGCCACGTCGCCGGCCGCGGCCACAACTACCCACTTCCCCTCATCGCCCATCCCCTGCCATCCTTGTCCGTGTTGCGGGGCCGATCATGGCGCACCGCAAGGAGGCTGTCGCGGGGGGCGCTGCCGCCGTGGGCGAGAAAGGTGTCTGCGTATGAGCGATCCGAAGTCATTTCGCGCCGCCGGCGTGATCGGCTGGCCGATAGTACAATCGCGCTCGCCCGTCCTGCACACCTGGTGGCTGAAAAAATACCGCATTCCCGGGGCCTACGTGCCGATGGCGGTGCAGCCCGGGCGGCTGGAGGCGGCACTGCGGGGGCTGTCGGCGCTCGGCTTCGCCGGCTGCAACGTCACCATTCCGCATAAGGAGGAAGCCGCCCGCCTGGTCGATCGCACCGATGCGCTGGCGCGGCGCGTGGGCGCGGTCAACCTGATCGTGGTGCAGCCCGACGGCTCGCTCAGCGGCTCCAACACGGACGGCTACGGCTTCATCCAGAGCCTGCGCCACGACCGACCCGAGTGGCGCGGCGACGCCGGCCCGGCGGTGGTGCTGGGGGCCGGCGGCGGCGCGCGCAGCGTGGTGTTGAGCCTGCTCGACGAAGGGGCGCCGGAAATCCGGCTGGCCAACCGCGCCCGCGACCGTGCCGAGCACCTCGCCGCCGAGTTCGGCGGCCCGGTGCGCGTGCTGGACTGGAGCGAGCGCGAGTCCGCCCTGGCCGGGGCCGCCCTGCTGGTCAACACCACCAGCCTGGGCACCACCGGCCAGCCCGCGCTGGAGCTGCGCCTTGACGACCTGCCGCGCGCCGCCCTGGTCTGCGACCTCGTCTACAACCCGCTGGAATCGCCGCTGCTCGCCGCGGCGCGGGGGCGCGGCAACCCGACCGAGAACGGCCTCACGATGCTGCTGTACCAGGCCCGCCCCTCGTTCGAGGCGTGGTTCGGCGTCATGCCCGACATCACCCCGGAGCAGCGCGCCGCCGTCGAGGCGGCCATCCGTTGATGCGAAAAAAGACCAGAAATACGCCCCGGTCGTCGTCACCGGCTTGCAAACTCCGTCCGAACTCGTAGCTTCCGGCCCACCCGAAGCAAGGGAGACCCGACGTGAAGGCAACGACTTTGCTGGGCGCCGCAGCCGCGGTGGCGCTCTCCGTGGTGCTGGCCGCGCCAGCCCAGGCGAAGGAATGGACGAAGGTGGTGATCGCCACCGAGGGCGCCTATGCGCCCTACAACATGGTCCGTCCGGACGGCAAGCTCGACGGGTACGAGATCGAGCTCGCCGCCAATCTTTGTGGCCGGATCAAGCTGGAATGCACCTTCATCGCCACCGACTGGAACGGTGTCATTCCCGGCCTGCTGGCCGGCAAGTACGACGCCATCATGGACGGCATGAACATCACTCCCAAACGCCTGGAAGTGATCGACTTTTCGTTGCCCTATACGCAGTCGCCCACGACCTTCGCGGTGATGAAGAACAGCCCGCTCGCCACTTTCCCCGACACCGGCAAGCGTGTCTCGCTGGACGACAAGGCGGCCGTCGACGCGGTCATCAAGGATCTCGCTCCGGCACTGAAGGGCCACGTCATCGGCGTGCAGGTCTCCACCATCCAGGCCGACATGCTGAACACCTACTTCAAGGGCATCGCCGATATCCGGACGTACGGCAAGACCGAGGAACACGACCTCGACCTGCAGGCCGGCCGCATCGATCTGGTGGTCGCCTCCACCAACTACTTCGTCTCCACCCTGTCCAAGCCGGGCGGCGATCAGATGACGCTGGTCGGCCCATTGTTCCGCGGCGGCCTGCTCGGTCAGGGCGCCGCCATCGGCCTGCGCAAGGGCGACACCGAGCTCAAGGCGATGTTCGACAAGGCGATCGCGGAAGCCAAGGCCGACGGCTCGATGCAGGCTTTGGCGATCAAATGGTTCAAGTCCGACGTCACGCCGCAATAGGCCCGAACCCGTTCCCATGGATTCCGACTGATCCGGAACGAAGGAGACCCAACGTGAAGGCAATGACCTTGCTGGCTGCCGCCGCCGCGGTGGCGTTCACCGTCGTGCTGGCCCCGCCAGTGCAGGCGAAGGAGTGGAAGAAGGTGGTGATCGCCACCGAGGGC
>PLTJ01000241.1:1564-10554 GCA_003164455.1 Acetobacteraceae bacterium | reverse complement strand
CTCGGCGAGCAGGGTTTGCAGTTGCATGGCATAGGCGGCGGCCTCGGAACCGAGGGCGCGGACGAGCCAGAGGCGGCCGCCGGGGAGGACGCGCGCACCGCGGGGGCCGCCGGGGTGCGGCGCGCGGAGCGGCGGCAGACGACCGGCGGCGAGGCAGGCCATCAGACGCGCGAAACGGCGGGCGGCGCGGTTGAGGCGGGTCCAGAGCGGGATGATGAGGACGGCGAGGCGGGGAGAGGCCAGGAAGCGCCGGGCGATGAGAGCGGCGAGGCCGGCCAGGATGATGCCGAGCCGACGGGCGAAGTCGGGGGCGAAGGCTTGGACCGGGACCGGGGGCGCGGCGGACATGACTTTATTCCTACCACAAAGAGAGGGGCGGTGCAAGGGGGATGATGGTGGGGGCGGAGATAGGGCGGTTGGTGTGATAGTCGGGGGTGCGGCTGGGGCACGCCCGTTGTATCTGTCGGCGACATCGCGGTTTGGTCCGATCGGCTCACCTGAACCAGGAAACGCTCACATGATTGGCGTCGGCCGTGTCTTCATATTGCTTGTGTCCTGCCTTGCCTGCGCGCCGGCCATCGCGCAACGCAGCCCGGACCTTGGCAACGCTCGGAACGTCCGCGACTTCGGCGCCGTGTGCAACGGCACGGCCGACGACACCCAGGCGCTGCGGCTCGCCGCCGCATGGGTGCCCGAAACGGGCGGGCGCTTGCAGTTCCCCGCGAGCGTCACCTGCCGCACGCATGGGACGATCTATCTCAAGTCCCACACCTTCGTGCAGGGCAACGGAGCGACCCTGCTCGCATTGCAGCCTTGGATTAGCGGACGGCCCGAAGGCGCCTATGCCATCTTGGAGAATGTCAACTACAACACCTCGCAGCCCACCGACACCGACATCTCGGTGGACGGACTGACACTCGATTATGGCGATTTTGGCCCGGCCCCAAAGCCGCCGGCAGGCGGAGGGCATGCGATTAGCTTTGATATGGCGAGCAATCTCACCATAACGAACTCAGTCTTTCGGCTACGCGGTGCCGAGGACGCCATAGCTGGCGTTGGTGTGCACAACATGCGCGTCGAGGGCAATGCGGCTTACGAGTTTCGCAACTGCGCCTACGATTTTTGGTCCGGATCATCGGATGTTCGCGTGATCGGTAACTATGCAGAGACGTCGCAATCGGCGCAGATGGTGAACTTTAATCCGGAACGTACAGCCGGCGATAGCAAGGGCATGCATGCCGAGAACTTCGTGCTTGTCGGAAATACCTTGACGTCGACTGCCAACTCAGCGGTGCCGATCCAGATCGAGCCGTTGGGGCCCGGCACGACCGTCGCCAATGTCGTCGTCAGTGGCAACATTTTGCAGAACGTCTCGCTCGTTTTACGTCGCGCCATCCGGGGCGCGAGCATTGTCGGCAACACGATTACCGGCCTCCACGGCGGCTTCGAAGCCATCGTATCGTATCCACTCGACGGTGACATGCCCGATGGCATCGCCATAGCCGGTAACACAATAGTAGACCCAACGACGTCGAAAGGTTTTGGTGTGATCCGTGTGGAAGCAAGAAATTTCGCAGTTACGGGGAACGTTGTGCTCGGTAGCGGTTACAGCGCACCTGGAATCTATACCGGCACGTCTCAAGGGGTGGTTGCAGGCAATTGGATCTCATCGGGCCAAGTGGCGGCACGGAGCACCGTTACCGATAGCGACGGCCTCCGGCTTGCCAACGGCAAGGGACTTGCGCTCCTCGACACGGCTTCAGCGTCAGCGCAGATCGTGCTGCAAAGCGACGACAACCTGGTGCTGTATGGCACGACTGCCCGCGACGCACCGCGCGCCGTCTTCTCGATCTATCAGCGTTCCGACGCCACGCCGCTGCGTATTGTCGTGCCGGTGTCAGCGGAGGCCGGTCTGCGAGTCACCCCATCCGCGCCGACCAGCCGCACCGCCCGATGTTCTCCCGGCGCAATCAAGGCCGATGCAAACGCGATCTACGTTTGCACGGCGCCGAACACGTGGAAATCCGCGCGCCTGTCCCCGAACTGAGGTCAAGTACGTTGCCCTTTCGCTGCCGTACCGTAGGGCGAACGGGTTTCGGGCAACGGATATCTGCTCAGGCAGAATCCAGCCACTGCCTCCTGGGCACGCTCGCAACGTCCTGCCGCGAAGAACAAACTTGCGCATCACGCCGGATAGAGGAATTCTCAACGCGGGCGATGGCGCCTGCAGGACACATGGATGGTCAGCGTGATCATGCCGATGGCGGGGCTTGGCTCCCGGTTCGCGGCCGTCGGAGAAGCGCGGCCCAAACCAGTTATCAGCGTTGCCGGCGTCCCGATGTTCCAGGTTGCACTGGGTTCCGTGTTGGCGGAACTGCCTGACGCGCAAACGGTCTGTGTGGTGTTGGATGAACACCGGATGCGTGGGGGAATGGCCGATCTGCTGTCGCGGGTCGATCCGACAGTCCGGATCGCCGTTGTCCCGCACCTGACCGGGGGCGCTCTGGAGACCTGCCTCGCTTCTGCGCCGTACATCGCCGATCTATCTGCGCCAGTTATCGTTCTTGACTGCGATATTGCCTTCATGTCCCCGCCATATTTCGACCGCATCCGCGCGATGCATTCTGGTCTGGATGACAGCGCCGGCCTGCTGCTGTCGTTCCGCTCTCGCGATCCACAATACAGTTACGCCGAGGTGGCCGATGGGAATCGTGTTTTGCGTGCGGCGGAGAAGCAGCCGATCTCCGACCGGGCGCTGATCGGGGCGTATGGCTTCCGGTCAGCCCATGCGTTCTTTGAGGTGGCGCGTGGGATCGTGGCGCGCAACGAGCGCTCGGGCAATGGCGAGTTCTATGTTTCCAGCGCCTTCAATCAATTGCTTGCCGGTGGCGGCATCGTACGGATCGTCGATGTGCAGCAGTACTGGTCGATGGGCACCCCACAAGCGCTGACCGATTGCCTCGACGACCCCGAATTTCTGCGGTATGTCGGACAATTGAAGACAGCGCTTTCGAGGACGACGTCATGAGCGGCGACAATGCCCCTGGTCATCTGGACGATCGGCGCTGGACGTTGATCATTCCGTGCGCAGCCCCTTTGCTGCGCGGCACACTCACGCGTCCAAAATGGCTGCTCACAACCCCGTCCGGAGATCTAATCATTGCTTGTGCAGCGGCCACGGTTCCGCGGGACCGCGTCGAACGCATCATCGTGGCCTTCCTGCGAGAGGCGGAGGAGCGCTACAAGTGCACGGAAGCGCTCAAGCGCGCCTTCGACGGCGATGTCGAGTGCATTGTGCTTGACCAGGAGACCGATGGACCCGCGCATACTGTTTATGAGGTCATCGGGCGTGCCGGGGTGCAGGGTCCGGTCTGTATCAAGGACAGCGACTCCTTCTTCTCGATCTCGCAACTCCCAACCTCGTCGTTCATGGCCGTTGCCGACATCCGCGCGATGCCGTCGGTATCAGCCCCCGGGCGCAAGAGCTACGTCCGCCTGAATGAACAGGGAATGATTGTCGAAGTGGCCGAGAAGAACGTTACCTCCAACTTGGTTTCGGTCGGTCTGTATGGCTTCGATGACGCCGGGTTATTTTGTGCCGGGTTCGAACGTCTTGTTAAAGTCACTGACGGGAGACGCCTATTTGTCTCCCATGTCGTGGCCAGCACACTGGCAAATTCCCATATATTTCTGCCATGCTTTGCTCGCGACCTGGTCGACATCGGAACGCTGGCCGACTGGAACAAGTACCGCGCTTCCTATCCTACTGTCGTGCTCGACATCGATGGAGTGGTCTTCCGGAATCAAAGTGAGTTCTTCGATCCGGTATGGAGTACGCCGCCGGAGCCCATCGAGGAGAACGTGTCCCATTTATTAGCGCTTCAGCGGCGAGGAGCGCAGTTGGTCTTCATGACGGCTCGTCCGGAGGCGTATCGGGCATCCACGATGGCAACACTTGAACTTCTGGGCTTAAGGATCCACGCGCTCGTGATGGGCTGCAATCACAGCACGCGTTTCCTGGTCAACGACTATGCGCAATCGAATCCCTACCCGTCAGCGGTCGCAATCAATGTCAGGCGGAACGCGAACGAACTGCAGAATCTTTTGCTGCCTGATCTTCCGACGCAGGATCAGGATCTCTGAACGATGGACGCCAGCGCGGCGCGTCAAGGCGCGTCGACAGGTCGACGATCGCTGACCGGCCATTCGGGAGCTGCGTTGATGCTGATCGAGCGGCCATCCGGGCTAATCGTTCGCAAGGGCACGACGAAGCCCGTCCAGAATCAACGACTCCGCGCGCAGTGTGCCAAACTGCGGGCAGCGCGCGCACTGGGCATCGCTTGCCCGAATGTACTGGAGGAAGGAGAGGACGACGACGGCTGCTTTTACTTCGACATGGATTACGTGGCCGGAGAAAGCTTGGCTAATGCGGTTCTGTCGGGACGAGAGCTTCATTGGGATGTCATTATGCCGCAGATCCGGCGACTGCTGGATTGCTTTCGTCAGGATCAACCGGGCAGCCTTCACGCGGACGTGTTCCGGAGTAAGTTGGAGAACATTGCTGCCCAATGCCACAACCGTGCGACGACGAGTCCATTGCTGGACAGGATTGACCGCATTGTCGCGGGGCTGCAGCGCATGAACTGGAACGACGTACCGCAGAGCGGCTGCCACGGCGACCTTACGCTTGAGAACATTATGTTGCGGCACGATGGATCGGTGGTGTTCATCGATTTCGATGTGCCCGAACAGTCCTCCTGGCACCTTGATATCGGCAAACTCTACCAGGATGTTTGGGGGCACTGGTGCCTTCGCCAACTGGCGCTGAGCGAACCAGGTAGTGTTGATTTGGTCAACGCGCAAGTTCGACTTCAGCAGATCGAAGCTGTTTTTGCCGAACAGATCGGTTCGCTGGTGCCGGGCGGTCGCGCTCGGGTCCAACAACTGGCTGCGTTCCACTTGCTGCGAACCTTGCCCTATGCTTCGGACAGCCGTGTGGCGCACTACGTCGTCGGTCGGACTGAAGCTGTTCTGAGCGTGCCTTGATGTCGGCGGCGTGGCTTCCGAGTTCGGGGCGTTCCGCGCATCGCTGACGATCGAACCGACCCAGAGGTAGCGCTATCGCGCGGAGGAGCATACTGCCGGGTCGCCAAAACACGTCGGAATTCCGTGACGGCTTTCGCTTGACACTGAGCGGCGGCGCTCTACTCCTTCGCTGCGGTTTCAGGCCCGCGTTCCGGGGGCCGGCCGGGGAATGAATACAGGCGAGACCTGCCATGGCGCTGATTGACTTGCACGAGTTCCTGACACCCGAGGTCATCGTTCAGGCCTATCGGCTGATCCTCGGTCGCTGCCCGGAAGAGAGCGAAGTCCGCATGTCCATGGCCTACCCGACCCTGGCGGCGCTTCAGATCGCCATGTTTCGGAGCAATGAGTTCCGCACGGTCTTTGGCATCGTCGCACTGACAGCGGCCGCTCCGGGAGAGGACGTCGGTCGAGAGAGCTGGAAGACGGCGACCCGCGCCATGGCCAACGGCTACCGGCCGACCATGGCTGATGCGCTCGCAGAAGAAGCCGTCCGGAAGTGTGAGGTCGATCTGGATCTCTTCCTTCTCCGACTCGAGCGCGCGTTTGCCGTCGACGATGTCGGCGGCGCCCTGGCGTTCTGGCACAAGCATGCTGACGCGATGCCCCGGGTGTGGCAGTTGTACACTGTCACCGGGCGCCTGTTGCGAACGGCTCTGCAACGGGAACGTTTCAATGCAGAGTTGGTGGTGCTGATGCGTTGTCTGCTGACCGCTGAGCCCGGAGAACATTTTGCCTGGAGTCCGTTCGTGGCCGACCTGATCCAGGAGGTCCGCAAATCTGGCCAAGCCGGGATGCAAGATCGCCTCCGCGGCCTGTTCGATGAGGTTCTGGAGGAGTCGGGCCTTCCCCCAACACTCACGGCGGCGATCTGCCGCCTGCTGCTGGTGCCAGATCTACCGTACGAGGCGTTCGAACCGCTTGCCGATGACATTTTCCGGCGTTACTCGACCGCCAATTCATGCCTCAAGCTGTTCGACTACCAACTGCGCTCGCCGGTTGACCGCAGACGCTACCTCCGACGCTACCTCGATGAGAACCAGCCGGCATCCTCTCGTTTTGATGAAAATACGTCCGCCGAGGACTGGGAGATCGCGCGGTGTTTCCTTCTGCTGGCCAGCACGCTTGATCAGGAGACGATGGACGAAGTACTCCGGCGACTGCGCGCGGCGCCGGTTTCATCGCGCCTCGCGGTGCCGGGAACCTGGCCGGCTGACGCAACCGATGTTGCCGACCGCTTCCGGTTGCCCGAGGACCCGCCGAGTGCGCCGGCCGTCATTCAGCACCGATCGCGTCCGCTGAACGTCGCGTTGTGTGTATCGGGACAGCTGCGCGGCTTCCGCAGAGCCACTGAAAGCTGGCGCAATCTCAGCCTCGATGGGCATCGCGTAACCACCGTCGTGCACACCTGGCAGGACGTTGGGCAAAGGTTTCCAGACAATTCCTGGCAAGCCGCGCGTGTTTTCAGCGGCCGCCTGCATGATGGGTTGCTGCAGGCCGCGGGGATGATCGGCTTCGATCACCTGATCGGCCGGTACCCCAGTCTGTTTGGGTTATTTCGCCAGCGTTGCGACGTAACGCTGGCTGAGCTGCAACAGCATTTTTTCACCGAGCACGTGCGGATAGAGGACGACGCTTTGCCGCCGTTTGCTGGTCTGTCGAACCCCGGCAAAATGTACTACAAGGTGGAGGCGGCCCTCGGCTTGGCGCTCGACACGGGCATCCCATTTGACCTCGTGGTCCGTATGCGGCCGGACAAGGTCATCGACCCGGGTGCCGGCGTCGACTGGGATGCGATCCTCGATGCATCGGTCCGCGATCGCGCAATCTACTGCGATGCCGGTTTGTTCCTGAATATCGGGTTCGGATACTCGATGGGCGACCAGTTCGCCGTCGGACCGCTGGAATGCATGGTGCCGTATTCGCGGACGTGGAGCGTTCTGAACAACCCCAACCGCGGCGCCGGAAACTGGCTACCGCAGGAGCCCACCGGCCATAGTGTTTTCCCCTACGTCGTATTACGTGCCGGCATCCGGGCGCGGGCCTTGCCGGGCGTTGGGTTCGGTGACCTGCTGAGCAACGAGCCGGTCACCGCCGCCAGAGCGCTCCCGCTGATCGAGCAGGACATCGGCCCGAATCCACGAGACGCAGTGGATGCCTTGCTTCTTGCGGTTTGCCGCGACGATGCCGCCACGGAATTAGCCAACCCTTAGAGTCCATCCGAAGACTTTCCTTTAAGTTTCAATCGGTTGGTGTCCATGATTCCGGCTGAAATCCGGCCTTGCAATGGATAAAACTGAGCAATTTCAATGGGATCGCCGCAGCGGGCCATCGCTAACCGATTCAAAAAACTCAAGAAGTCTTCGGACAGACACTCATACCAACGGGCGGAAGCATTGACTCTTGTCTCGACCCCTCCCCCCCGGCCCCCTGGCCTTATCTTCGCGCCCAAGCCCTCAAGGGGAGGGGGAGAAGAAGCGGACCTAGGCTGGGGGGAGGGGTTCGCGGAACGGTCAGCCTTTCCGCCCGTTGATGTTAGGCGTCGACGGAAGCGCTATTTTACCCGGTAGCCACCAGGACATCAAACCGACTGCGCCGGTATGGCGCTTTTGTGAAACGGCTATCGCGCAGCCTCATCATCTGTGGGCCCACGTGTGAATGATGCGCCCGCGGTGCAGATGAATCTACACGGCAGTAGAACTGCTATTTCTGCTTTTGAAATATGAAAAGATTAGAGAGCCACGGATACCCCATTGCCAAATCTTCTCGCGCTTCCAACGGCACGCATCCGGAATCGTGGGCAAGCTGAAAGATCACTTGCTGAGGGAGGCAATGGACTTCGATTGTGCCGGCCATCGGCGCACCAAGATACTCAGCAACGCTGAAATGGTATCCTGGAAGATATGTCGTAACTTGGAAGATCGCCACGCCACCAGGTGCGAGTAATGAGAACATTTTGCGAAGGACAAGGGCAATTATCGGGGGCGGATTATGCTGCAGTACAATGTAACTGAACCAAAGGTCAAACGGCGCGACCATTCCAAAATCGGGGGCACGTGCGAGGACCAATCGCACATTATTACACCCGTTCCGTGTGACCCTTTCCTTGGCCAGTGCGAGATGGCTTTCGGATATGTCGATGCCAACAAGCTCGGAGAATGCGTCAGCGAGATACGACGTGACACGCCCAACGCCGCACCCATATTCGACAGCGCGTGGCAGATCGACAGAGGAAAGGCCACATCGCGCAAGGATCGCCATCACAAGATGGGCATCATCAGCCCCAGACTCATAGAACCTGCCTGAATTCTGTTCGATATTCTCCGACTTGAACGCCTCACTCGAGAGAACAGACCAATGCGGTTCTTCCCGGCCAATCGCGGTCCAGGTCTGCGCGACGCGTTCGACGAGTCGAGCCTGTGTGTCGGCGTCGGTCTCCCATTCGACTGATATTGCCGGGACATCGCACGAAGGGCGGTTATGCGTTGACCGTCCCTCGGCGGCCGCCCGTGCGAGTCCAGACTGGAACTCTGCCGAGGCGATGAACAACCGCCGCAGGTCGGCCAGTGTGGGAACATGCAGCCAAGCGTTGGTTTCGTGCTCGCTCGCTTCCCGCCCCAAGAACATGCGGTATGCGGCAGCCGTATCCTCTCTAGTGACAGGCATGTTCCTCGTTCCACCCCGATGCAGAGCATCGATAAACGCTGTCTCAACGACGGCATCGCCCGTCGCGCATTGGCTCACGTAGTCCTTGCGATACGGATCTTTATTTCCGCTCCTGCACTTGCACAAACGGGTCCGCCGGATCGCTTGCCGATCGCGCCTGGCGCATACTATGGCCGGGCCATGCCTGGGAGCAACACCAGGCAGTTGTCAGTGTGGTTCTTCGGGTGCGGCAGTTGCAC
>PLTJ01000241.1:0-1513 GCA_003164455.1 Acetobacteraceae bacterium | reverse complement strand
ACGATCGTCCACGTCGGCACCTATGACTGTCGCAAGTGGGAACAGCTCGCGCCAGGCGCGGAGGGAAGCGCCGGGAGAACCCGCCCGACCCATGTTCGATGGCACATCCAGATTGTTCGTCCCGATGCCGATCTCCAATATCCGCCGAGCGGTGCCGCGCATTGGGCCGAGAATGAAATTGTAAAGAAATCCATAGTTATGCCAGCCAAGCGCCTTGTCGCTGCCGTGACCGGAAAATACTGTACAGAAACGGGTCGGGTTCTCGGAAAAATAGGACGCCGTCAGCAGCAGAATACGCAGCCTTTCGCGTAAAATCTGATCGTTCCCGAAGAACTGAAGTCCTTTTTCTACAGTATCTTCAGCCTCACGGTACTGTTCATTGGTCAGGATGCTCGGCCCCGTACTCCCCACGATCACATTTCCGTGCTTCGTCTCGGTCCCATACCACGATTGTTGGGAGCGCCAATGCATGTGATCGGATTGCGCAGGCAGAATGCCCGTGCGCGCCCAGGGCGGCACGAACAGCAAGGCGCACACCGTGAAGCCGGGACCGGCGAAGATGTGCACCTCATCAAGCGCTCCGACCGCGGCGCCCAAAAGGGCATAGGAAGGCGAGAGGGCGTGCGGGTAGTTCAAGACGGCTCGGAAAATGGCCGTGAGGTCTGACTTCGGAGCAGCGGCAACGAAGCTCGTCTGAAAAAAACTGCTGTCGCTTCCAATCAGGGCGTAATCCTGGGTGCAGATCAGTTCGAAGGCGACCGAGTCGAACAACACACCAAGGTCAGCATAAATACCGCCGAAGCGGTGCAAAATCAGGAACTTAAGAACATCCGCAGCGAGCACGAACTTCCGGTCGTGCACCAGCTTCATGATCCTGCTGAACAGGGGGTCCGACTGGAACAGGCCGACATCCATCGTCACAAAGTTAGTACACTGTGCCTGGGCAGCCCAGCCCTGTATCTGCTCGCGGACGGCGGCGCTGTTGGACCAGAAGAAGTGCATCGTATCGGTGGGCAGCTCGCAATTGGCGCGCAGACAGGCCCCGACATAATCCTCGGGTGGCATGGCGGGCACGTCGTCCGCCGTTAGCCAGATTCGGTGTGTAAGGCGCGGAATCGACGGATGCGCGAGCCCATCGGCCCGCGCGTTCGGCCCCACCGTTTCGCAGGAGCGACTGGCCGCGCGCGCGAACTCGGCAAGCATACCCTCGTCGCAGCCAAGGTGAGCGAACAGTTTGCGCATGAACGGGTGGAGAGGCTCGGAACCAGCCGTCACTTGGTCGGCCTTGCGGTCGGGGTCCGCCAACGGCGTTGGGCCGGGACCGGCACCGCTCCGCTTCCAGGCGACGGCGTAGTCGCTCTGAAAGATGTGCTGCTTTCCGTCCCGCGGCGCTGCCATCTTTTGAGCGGCGACCATCAGATACATCGCGATCGGCGTTGGGCCGATCTCCTGTCGCTGGCCCGCCGGATCCTCCAGGTCGATGGGCTTGGTCGTGCTGGACATCGGCACAAGC
>PLTJ01000328.1 GCA_003164455.1 Acetobacteraceae bacterium | reverse complement strand
TCCGAGCTTTGCACACCCTCGGCCATCTTATTCCCTTCCTTCATATTCGACTTGGCCCATATAGGCGGGTATATAGAGTCGCTCCCACCCGTTTCGCAATGGATATTTTGGCCTTCAACAACAGTCCAATCATGCCCAAGACGAGCCTCACCATACCCGAACCGGCACAGACCCTCGATATCACCCACGAGGTCTGCCCAATGACTTTCGTTCGTACCCGCCTCGCGCTGGACCGGCTGGCTCCCGGCCAGCTTCTGCTGGTGCTGTTGCGCGGCGAGGAGCCGCGGCTGAACGTGCCGCGCACCGCCGTCGCCCAGGGTCATCAGGTGCTGTCGCAGGAAGACGGCGCAGACGGGCTCACCCGCCTGTTGCTGCGGCGGGGTTAGAGCGATTCCGCTGGCTTGAGCGGCTTGCGCAGCACCAGGGCGTCGTCGCCATCGCGGTAATAGCCCCGGCGCCGGCCGGCCGGAACATAGCCGGCGCGGGCGTACAACGCACGCGCCGCGCCGTTGCGGTCGGCAACCTCCAGATACAGGACCCGCGCCCCGCCGCCCGCCGCCCGCGCCTCGGCGGCCGCCAGCAGGGCTGTCCCGCGGCCTTGCCGGCGCGCCTGCGGGGTCACGGCCAGCGCCAGAATCTCCGCCTCGTCGGCGGCCACGCGAGCCAGCACCATGCCGCCTTCCGGGTCGACCAGGCCGAACGTGCCGGGCAGGGCGAGTTGCACCGCGATGGCAGCGGCGTCCCAGGCTTCGCCCCCCGGCACGGCGGCGGCGTGAACCGCAGCCATCGCCTCGGCGTGATCTGGTCCGGCAACAACAAAATGTGGCAAGGAAGTAATGGCCTGCGCTATCCGGCTTCCGGCGGCGGGCGCAGGCCGCCGGCGGGCAACCGTGCCTCGGGTGGATCGACGTAGAGCGGCTGTGCCGCCAGCGGCGCCAGCGCGCCGGCCAGACGGCGTGCCCCCACCGCGGCGACGTGGCGGGCCAGCGGCATGCGGGCATCGGTCAGCGTGACGTCGGCCCCGCGCGCGCCCAGCCGGGCCGCCACCGCGCCGGCCGCGTCGCCGGCCACCGCGACGGGTCCTCCCGGGCACGGCAGCGCGTCCAGGGCGACCGGGAAGAAGTCGCCTTCCCCACGGTGCAGAAACACCCGCTGGCGGCGACTGTCGATCGCCACCCACAGCGCCCGTCCGTTGCACTCCGGCACCGCATCGGCCAGCGCCTCGGCCACCGTCACCCCCAGCACCGGCCGCCCAACCGCAAGCGCGATGCCGTGGGCGAGTGCCAGCGCGGCACGTATCCCGGTGAAACTGCCCGGGCCGACCGTAACCGCCACGCCGTCCAGGGCGGCGGCGTGCAGCCCGGCTTCGCGGAGCGTCTCGCGCACCAGGGCAGGCAGAACCGTGGCGTAGCCACGACCGCCCTCTTCGCACCGTTCGGCCCGCACCACGCCGTCCGCCAGCACGGCGGCGGAACAACGCGCCAGCGACGCATCCAGTCCCAGGATCAGCATGGCGGCAGCCTAATCCCGGGACAGGACCCGGGGCCAGACCCGTTCAGAGCAACAGGCAAGCCTCGTCGAAATTGAACCGCGGTGAGCGCGGGAACAACGCCGATGGGTCGCCATGGCCGATATTGACCAGAAAATTGCTTTTCCAGCCGCGGTCGGAAAGGAAGGCAGTGTCCACCTGGGATTTGTCGAAGCCCGACATCGGCCCACAATCCAGCCCAAGCGCCCGCGCCGCCAGGATCAGGTAGGCACCCTGCAGCGTGCCGCTGCGAAACGCCGTCTCCTGGGCGAGATCGTAGTTGCTGCTGAACCACGACTTGGCGTCGGCGTGCGGGAACAGCCGGGGCAGGTGATCGTAGAAATGCGGGTCGTGCGCCACGATGGCGGTGACCGGGGCCGCCATGGTCTTGTCGACATTGCCCGCCGACAGCGCCGGCCGCAGCTTCTCCTTCGCCTCCTGCGTGCGCAGGAACAGAAACCGCGCTGGCGAGCAATTGGCCGAGGTCGGGGCCATTTTCAGCAGATCGAACACCGCCCGCAGGTCGTCGTCGGTGACGGGCTGGTCGGTCCATTTGTTGTGCGTGCGCGCATCCCGGAACAGCAGGTTCAGGGCGGCATCGTCGAGCGGCATGAGGGCGTCCTTTCGATCGTTCGATATCGAACAATGATGCCGAAGATAGGCACCGCCCGCCGCCGTGCAAGGGTGGGCCGGTCAGAAGGCGACCTGCTCCACCGCCACCACCTCCGGCACGTAGTGGCGCAGCATGTTCTCGATGCCGTGCTTCAGCGTCGCCGAGGAGGAGGGGCAGCCGCTGCATGCGCCCTGCATATGCAATCTGACCACGCCGTCGCGATAGCCGCGGAACACGATGTCGCCGCCGTCGCCGGCCACCGCCGGGCGCACACGGGTGTCCAGCAGTTCCTTGATCTGGGCCACGATCTCGGCGTCCGCCGGATCGACGTCCTCGTCGGTGTCCGTGCCTTCGCCTTCGATGACCGGGCGGCCGGCGATGAAGTGTTCCATGATGGCGCCGAGCACCTGTGGCTTCAGCGCCTGCCAGGTCACGTCCTGGCCCTTGGTCACGGCGACGAAATCGGCACCGAGGAATACCCGCACCACGCCGGGCAGGCCGAACAGGGCGCCGGCGAGCGGACTGCGGCCGGCCGCCTCGGCGGAGGCGAAATCGGCGGTGGCGGCCCCCATCACATCCCGCCCGGGCAAAAACTTCAGCGTGGCGGGATTGGGCGTGCCTTCGGTCTCGATGAACATGACGGGAACCCTGGGTTCGTGGATGCGCGGGCGGGTCAGCGTAACAGGACCCGCCCAGTCCTGTTGACATATCGATGAAAAGGTCGGGATGGCAAGAGACTCCCGCGTCAGCGTGACCGGTGACCAGCCATGAAATTTCGGTGTCCCTGCGCCTGGGTTGGGCAACGTGCCTATGCTCAGCCGATGCAACGCGATCCAAAGCGGCTCGGGCGTCGCCTGCTGCTCGGCGCGGCGGCATCGCTGCCCATGGTGCGGCTGGCACGCGGCGCCGTGGCGCACCGGCTGACGCTGCTGCACGTCAACGACTTCCATGCCCGTCACGAGCCGGTGGACGGCGGCGCCCTTGCCTGCCGCCCGGACCAGGGGCGCGGCGGCTGCTTCGGCGGCTCGCCGCGCCTGGCCACCGCCATCGCGCTGGCACGGACGGCGGCGCGGTCGGCCGGGCGGAGCGTGGCGCTGCTCGACGCGGGCGACCAGTTTCAGGGCAGCCTGTTCTACACGGCCTGGAAGGGCGAAGTGGAACGCGCGGTGATGCACGCCATCGGCACCGAGGTCATGGCGGTGGGTAATCACGAATTCGACAATGGCCCCGCCACCCTGGCCGCCTTCGTCCGCGGCGCCCGTTTTGCCGTCGTCTCGGCCAATCTGCAGGTCGACGACTCCGATCTCGCCGGCCTGCTGCGGCCCTGGATCATCCTGGAGAAGGACGGCCTGCGCATCGGTGTGGTCGGGCTGACCACGCCGGAAACCGCCACCTCCTCCTCGCCCGGGCCGCGGGTTCGCTTTCTCCCGCCCGGCCCGGCGCTGACCCGGGCGGCGGCGGAGGCCCGCGCCGCAGGAGCACGGATCGTGCTGGCGCTGTCCCACCTCGGCGTCGGCGCCGACCGGGCGCTGGCCGGGCGGGTGCCCGGGGTGGACGTGTTTCTCGGCGGCCATTCGCACACGCTGCTGTCGGACACCGAGCCCGGCGCCGCCGGCCCGGCCCACGCGGTGCTGGACGGTCCGGCCGGGCCTGCCGTCGTTTTGCAGGCCGGCGCCTATGGACGCCACCTCGGCCGCCTCGATCTCGACGTCGCGGCGGATGGGACGGTGCTGGCCTATGGGGGCGATTGCCGCCATGTCGGGCTCGATTTGCCGATGGACCCGACGGTCGCCGCCATCGTCGCCAGCTACGCCGTCCACCTCGACGCGGTGCGCCGCCGGCCGGTTGGGCAGATGGCGGAGGCGCTGTCCAACGCCACTTGCCGCATCGCCGAATGCCCGCTTGGCAACCTGGTGGCGGACGCCATGCTGGCGGACAGCCCTGGCGCCGAGGTGGCGGTGATGAACGCCGGCGGGCTGCGTACCGGCCTGCCCGGGGGCACCGTCACGCTGGGCGACGTGCTGAGCGTTCTGCCGTTCGGCAATACCCTCGCCACGCTGCAACTGCGCGGCACGGATCTGCGTGCCGCCATCGTGAACGGCCTGGCCCGCGCCGGCACCGGTGCCTTTCCGCAAGTGGCCGGGCTGCGCATCACCTGGAACCCGCTGGCCGCGTCGCCATCGCGCCTGCTGACGCTGCAGGTGCGCAACGCCGATGGCCGTTATGCCCCCCTCGACCCCGACCGCCGCTACCGCGTGGTGACCAACAATTTCGTCCGCGCCGGCGGCGACGGCTACCTGATGCTGCGCGATAATGCCATCGACCCCTACGATACCGGCCCGCCCCTGGATGACGCCGTGTCCCGCGCCATCGCCGCCGCCCTCGCCCCCGGCATCGATGAGCGGATCGGGCTGCGTTGAACCAAGGCCAGGGTGCTGCGCGTGACGGGGCGAGCCTCCAGGGCAATCGGGTGAAGCAAGGCGAGGAGCTCTGCCCCTCGACCCCGATCAAGGCCGAGCCTTGATAATCCACTACTTTTCGGGGCTGCGCCAGCAGCCCATCATTGAATAGCGATATCATCTGATGGCTGCTGACGCAGCCCCGAAAGTAATGGGATCAAAGGGCCTCCCGGCCCTTTGCGGGTCGAGGGCGGAGCCATCGCCTTGCTTCACCCGATTGCCCTGGGCGAGCCTCTGGCCTTTCTTTCGCCCGGCGGATAGACGATGGACCCTGAACGGCCGGTGGAGGGTGGGATGGTGCGTGCGCTCAAGGTCGCGGTCCAGATGGACCCGATCGAGACAATCAACATCGACGGCGATTCCAGCTTCGCCCTGATGCTCGCCGCCCAGAAGCGCGGCCACACCCTGTGGCACTATGAAGTAAAATACCTCACCCTGCGCGAAGGCGTGCTGAAGGAAGGCGCCCATCGCGAGCATCGGCTGTTCGCCCGTGCCCGTCCGGTCACCGTGCAGCGTGTGCGCAACGACCATTACCGGTTCGGCGAGCCGGCGCTGCTCGATCTCGCCACCATGGACGTGGTGTTGATGCGCCAGGACCCGCCCTTCGA
>PLTJ01000048.1 GCA_003164455.1 Acetobacteraceae bacterium | reverse complement strand
AACGGCAGAGGCTCCACTTATCGAAGCCGAAACGCTGTCTCGACAAACCCGGCCACCTCTATGGACGCATTCGTACTCGCATCTTGCCGGACGTATCGAGTCTACGGCCGGTTACCACCGTTTCCCCTCTGCATAAAGGTCACGCTGGGGCTGTGTCAGGATGTGCGACGTAAGAGAGAAACCGCCATCCACCCGGATCTCCTGGCCAGTCACGTAGGATGCCGCGTCGCTCGCGAGAAAACTGACCATCGCAGCGACATCCTCCGGCGTCCCAATGCGCCGCAGCGCGATTGCGGTTTCTCGAAGTTTACGGATCACCGGATCAGCATAAAACGCCTGCGATAGGGGGGTCAAAATGAACCCGGGGCTCACGATATTCGCCCTGATTCCATGTGGCCCCCACTCAACCGCAACCTGTCGCGTGAATCCAAGAACGGCCGTCTTCGTCACGCCATAGCCGGCTGAGGCCGTTGGAAGCGCAGTCGCCGTAGAGCCTATGTTGACGATGTTGCCCGAACGCACCGCCAGCATCATCGCGCCGAAATGCTTGGTGCATAGGAAGGCACCGGTCGTATTGACAGCGAACGACGACATCCATATCTCGATGTCGAGAGATTCCAATGGGACAGCCTTATGGAGGGCTCCCGCGTTGTTGACGAGAATGTCACAGCGTCCATATTCGTGAGATACGGTCTCGGTCGCGGCGATCACCTCGTTCTCATTGGTGATGTCGCAAGCCACTGCGTGGCATGCGATACCGTCGGAGCGAAGTCCTTCGGCCACAGCAGTTAGACGTTCGCCGGGAAGATCGAGCAAGACCGGCGTGGCACCAAGTCTGGCCAGTCTGCGGCAGATCGCAACTCCCATACCGCCAGCGGCGCCGGTAACGGTAGCGACTCGGCCGTCCAGCCGATAGGAAAGATCTTCGCTAGTCATGCTTACGTTCTTTCAGTTGTTGTGTTGAGAACCTGCTGCTGCCGAGAGTTAAGTGCGACTTCATAAGTCAAGCGCGTGAAAATGGTGACTACTCAGGATCTGACGGACATCAATCGACCATCGAGAATTACCGACAGTATGGCATTTTTGGCGTGGTGGCACAGGTTGAAGTGGCGTCTGGCAAATTAAGAAACCACGAGATTTAGTGCGGCAATTCCCACTCGCGCGATCTGAGCATCTTCTTGGGATTGAGCGCCACTGACGCCAACCGCTCCGACACAGTCTTTTCCGACTGTCACCGGTTCCCCGCCCTCGATCGGCAATAAGCCCGACATCGACATCAGCGTCACGCGCCCACCAATGATCTTGTCCTCTAAGCCCTTGGTGAGAGAGCGGGTAAGGGCTGCGGTGCGACCCTTCCTAAGGGCAACTTCGGCGGTATGTAGCGGGGCGCCATCAAGCCGATGCAGCAACAACGGATAGCCGGCGGCGTCTGCCACAACGATGGTAACCCGCCAACCATGGGACAGCGCCTCGGCTTCGGCTGCGGCAGCGATTGTCTTGGCGTCTTCTATCGTTATAGTCGGCATGTTTCGCATGAGCGGCTCCTTGTGTTTCGCCTGCAAGAGAAAGTCTGACGTCCCCTTCACACTGACCGGGCATCGGCGACGGTCCTACTGAATGGAAACTGGCGGCCATCTCAGTTCCCGCGGTCGTTCCACGAAATGGACGACTAGTTTCGAGGCGTCGCCACTTGCCTAAGGCATATTCAGCAACCGCCGGCGCAGGTCGAAAGTATGCTGGCAAGGTAGTCCGACCACTCTCAGGAGAGTTGCACGATTCCTCCGGTTTCTGCGGCGGTCAGCACCGCGAGCGTTGCTTCGAGTGTCCGCGCCCCCCCGCGGGCATCGAGAAGCGGCTTCGCAGTTCCCCGAACCACCTCGCAGAAGTGGCGCATCTGCGTGAGGTGCGGATCGCTCTTCAATTCCAGGGTATGTGGATCCTGATCCGTCATCATGCTCCGATCCGAGTGGATCGGAGAAAACCAGTGTCCGTCCGTTCCGTGGTGCCAAAGCTCCAAGCGCGGCAATGAAAGCGACGCTTTTGTTCCTCCAATGAGATAGCAGGACTCATTCGTGCGTGGAAACCACTTGAGCTCGCCGGAAGTCATTTCCCAGCTCCACGGTGCCGCCACGGTGTCGGAAATCGCCAATGTGCCGATTGCGCCGTTTTGGAATCGCAGGATAATGCCTACCGTATCCTCGACCGCAAAGCCCCGCACCGCATTGGAGCCAGAGGCCTGCAGGCTAATAATGTCGCCGCAGAGGTTGCGCATATCGTCGACCACATGGATCAAATTTTGCATCACAACGCCACTTCCGATTTCGCGGCGCCATGAGAAATCTCCTTCGAAATATTCCTTTGGCTTGAGAAACCAAGTCAGACCGTTAACTGCTGTGATCTTCCCAAGACGGCCGGAGGCGATAATCCCCTTGGCCTGTTGGACCACTGCGTTGTGCCGGTGATGGTGGCCGACGAGGATCGGAACCCCAGCTTTTTCCGACGCTTCCGCGAGCTGATATGCCTCCTCGACGCTTGCGCAGACCGGCTTTTCCATCAACATTGGTACGCCATGCCTGACTAAAGTCATGCCGGCGGAAAAGTGGACCTGGTTGGGCAGTGCGACCACGACACCATCCGGTTTGTCTTTTTCTAGCATGGTCTCAAAGTTCGGATAATAGGGCACGCCCAAAGAGTCAGCCTGGTCCTTTGCCTTGGGCGCCGTATCGACGATGCCAGCCAGTTCGGCGCCCGGTATGGCGAGGACACGCTGGATGTGCTCTCGCCCAATCAGGCCCGCACCGGCGACAACGATACGAACCGGCTTCGTCTCATCTTTCGTCATGGCGCATTGCTCCGCTAGAACCGAGTCTGATCAATCACGAGGCGTTTCAGAAGATGTCCAAGAACAATAGAGTAGATACTGCTATCGTCTAAAAGGTCCGCCGAAGTCGCATCCTCCAACACCGTAGTTTTTGTACAATATGAACCGTCCGAGCCCACAGTCCATTACGAAAGCCAGTTGGTAGCTTGGGCGGGTTGACGCCCCGGGCGGAAGGCCGTCAACCCGGAAAAGCGATCGCGGTTAGAACATCATTTACTGAACTGGGCCATGGTGGCTTCGAAGGAGCGTCGTGCCATCTCGGCAAGCGGCAGCTTACGATAGGTCTCCGACAGTATTTCCACTCCCCACGGGCCCTTGTATCCGGCCGCCTGGACCGCCTTGATAAAGGCAGGCACATTAAGCCCGCCTTCACCTGGCAGCATACGGTGGTAAATCGTATCTTCCCACAAGGTGTGGTCCCCAAGCTCGGCAGCGGCGTCATCGAGTTCGATTGAGCCTATGAAGTTGGCGGGGATCGTAGCAATCTCGCTAAAGGCGTTACCACCGCGGACGATGTGCCATATATCGAGGAGCAGGCCACCATTGGGCTGGTTGGCGCCCACGACGATGGCGCGGCCCGTCTCGATCTTGTTGACATTGCTGTAGGGGCAGATCTCCATGACGATCGCCGTGCCGTGCTCGGCAGCATCGTGACAAAGGCCAATGAAGCCATCGATCATACGGGGCACTTCTGGAACAAGATCGGCGGGCCGCGGATTGGTGGGGTCCTCGCCGCGTCCCGGCGATACCTTGACCGCGCGGGCACCAAGAGCCTGGGCCATCTCGAGGATCAAGTGTCGGCTCTTATCCGATTTCGCCCGGCGTTCGCCATCGAGATACCAGTCAATCAAGAGTTCCAATTCGACATGCTTCATCCCATTCGCGTCGAGGATGCGTTTCATTTCGCCCACCCCGATTTTGGCTGCCGTCGCTTGGGCATCTACGAGAAGGAGACCGATCCCTTTCCAGCCAGCCTTGGCGGCTGCCTCCACCCGGTCCTTGAATGGGAACGGGCTGGTGATGCCAGCTGGACCAAACGGATAGACATCGCCAGCCAGCGTGAAATAAGCAGCCAGTAGCTCGACGTCAGTACTATCTACCATGGTCGGTATCCCTTTGAATTGCCACCACGCAACGTCTCCGTTCCATAAAACTAGGACTCCTAGCTCTACCCGTCAATCCGCATATGGCTGAACCGCTCGGGCGCTCCATGACGACAGCCCCTCGGGGGCTGCAACTCTCAGGTGTTATCCATCTCTGCATGACTGTGGCGTATGCTAATGAGCATGAAGGGGGGGGCAAAAGAGATCAGGGCGATAAGACGCAATATCGGGATAATCGACAATTTCGACAAAATTACCTTCTGGATCTTTGATAAAAAATGCAAGAACACCTTTGCGAACTTCGACGATACCGTCGCTGAGAATAGCAACATGTTCCTGTGTCAACCGCGCTAATATTTCGTCCATATTTTTGACAATGAAGGTAAGATAGGCATGCCCTTGACATTCGTATACATAATCATAATCGGGGTGTTTTTCGGGGGGCACATTTGCCATAACGAATTTAATGCGCTCGCCGTACGAGGTTTGCAGTCGGACAATTCTATAGCCATGTGGTGAAATGTGGATTTTTTTACCAACGTCTGGGTCTGCCTCGACATCCGCCACCAACTTAAGTCCCAAAACGCCTATATAGAATTTCAATATTCGTTCCATGTCGACGCATACAATTGCCGGCTCAAGTGGAGCGATCATCTTCATCTCCCACGGTGGCTCAGCGTTCTGACTTATGTTTGATAATTCGTCAACATCGTGTTTCATTTCGCGCTCATCCCAAAACTGACTGGACCATAACCGACCCGCGCAGCCCCAGAAATCAAATCGGGCGGTTCACAACAGGCACAGCAAGGTGCATAAGTGACAGCGGCCGTTTCATTCTCAGTTTGTACTAACGCATCACGGTAGCATCACGGTTGTGATAATCGGGAAGGCGGCGATGATGACGAGGGCTATCAGCAGCACACCGAGGAGAGGCCAGATGTGACGCATAGTGTCGTCAGGGGACACCCGGCCGATGGCGCACGCGCCGTAAAAGCCGAGCCCAAACGGTGGTGCAAACAATCCAACACCCATCGCCAGGATGACCACGATGGCGTAGTGTACGTCGTTGATGCCTAATACGCGGGCCACGGGGAAGAGCAGTGGACCGAGGAGCACGATGACCGGCATACCTTCCAGCACGCTGCCGAGGACGATAAACACAACGATGGAGAGCGCCATGAAGGGGAATTTGCCGCCGGCGTTGCTCATGAACTCGGTCAACGCGCGCGAGAAGCCGGACTGGGTCAGAGCCCAGGCCATTGCGGTGGCTGAGCCCACGATAAGCAGGACTACTCCGGACAATGAGGCGGTATCGGCGAGGATTGGGAACATCCGGTGCCACTCTACGTGCTTCCAAGTTAGAATGCCGATGACCAAGGCGTAGATCACGCCAATCGTAGACACCTCCGTTGCGGTTGCTATACCGTCCAGCACAAACACACGGATCAGCATTGGCAGCACCAGACCCGGTGCCGCCAAGAGAAATGCGTGCCAGATCGCGCCTCCCGAGGCGCGGGGCACGACTGTCCCCTGTTTGTGCGCACGCCACCCCACGAATGCTACCAAAGCCAGCGCAGCCACGACCGCAGGCAGCATGCCTCCAGCGAACAGGCCCGCGATGGATACTCCAGCAACTGCCCCGATGGCGATGAGCACGATGCTCGGCGGGATCGTCTCCGACATCGCGCAAGCAGCGGCCAGCAGCGCCACCATCCGCGCCGGGTCGTGGCCCCGCTTCTTCATCTCGGGCAACAAAATTGGCGTGATAGCCGCCATGTCGGCGATCTTGGAACCGGAAATGCCAGAGATAAGGAAGATCGCGCCCAGCAGCACGTATTCGAGGCCACCGCGCACATGCCCGAGCAAAGAGGCGAGGAAATTGACGATGTTGCGGGCCATCCCCGTCACCTCAATCAGTACGCCGAGGAAAATGAACAACGGCACGGCCAGTAACAGCAGGTTGGACATGCCAACGTCCATACGGTTGAGCGTAATCGTCAGCGGTACGTGAGTGGAAAAGAACAGGTATGCGAGGGTCGCGGCGCCGAAGGAAAAGGCGATCGGCGTGCCGGCGAAGATCATGATGACGACAAGCGGCCCGAAGAAGATGGTCAGGCTCAGCGGCCCCATAGCCAGCCACGTCGCTTGGAAGATCCAGAACGGAGCTGCGATAATAGCCGTGACGGCAATTGCGCCGATAAGGTGAGCCGGCTGAATCAAACGCAGCCGTAGGACGTTGATCACGAGCATCAGCAGGAATGCTATCGGTAGCGCACTCGCACGCCAGGAATCAGATATTTCCAGCACCGGGGTCGTCACAATATGCTGATCGATAGTGTACTTTACAGAGCAGTAGGTGATCGTTGCCAAAAACACAACACAGACGACATGGGCGAACGCGTTGACCCACGGCCGCCAGGTCGGCGGGAGCATCTGGACGGCTGCTGTCATTCTCATATGTTCGCTACGCTGCAGGCCGAGCACGGCGCCCACCATGGACAGCCAGAGAAACAAGATAATCGCGACCTCGTCACTCCAAGTTGACGGCGAATCAAGCGCGTAGCGGGTTGTTACGCCCCAAGCCAGGATGATCACTTCGATCACCACGAGACCGGCGCCGAGAATCGCCATCGTCTTGCCGATGAAGCACTCGATCGCAGTCTGCGCCGGTGCTTGGTGAGCCGTTCCGGCAACCGCCTCCGGGGGAATTTCCCCCGGAGGCAAAACAGCATCGGCCAACGCTGGCATCAGGACAGTGCTCCAACGTAGTGCTCCAGCGCTTCCCACGCTTTGTCGCCGTACTTCTTGCGCCAGTCCTTATAGTAAGTGGTGGTCTGCAGCTTCTCGCGGAAGGAATTTCGATCGGGCTCGTTAAAGGTCATTCCCAGCGAAGTGAGGTGGTCCTGTGTCCGCTTGGTGTCGTCTTGGATAGAATTCCGCTCCTCCATTGCAGTCAGCGTAAAATTGCGGGAAATGATGGCTTTGATGTCATCCGGCAATTTGTTCCACATTTCCTTGTTGCCAATAATCCACCAGCCGTCCCACATGTGGTTAGTCAATGAACAATACTTCTGCACCTCGTAAAATTTGAGGCTCTCGATCTCCTGCAGCGCGTTCTCCTGCCCGTCGACAATCCCAGTCTGCAAAGCTGAGTAGCATTCGCTGACATCAATGCTCGTCGGGCCGGCCCCTAAGGCGGCCCACAAGGATGTCCACACCGGGCCGATCGGCACGCGGACCTTAAGACCCTTCAAGTCACCCACGGTCTTAATCTGATGGCGGGTGGTCGTTAGTTCGCGGAAGCCGTTGTCAAATGACTTGTCGTGACAGAAGAAGCCCGCCTTGTCCAAATCCTGGCGAACCAGCGCCCCGAGTTCGCCGTCCATGGCGGCCCACACCTGATCGTAATTCTTGAAGGCGAAGCCGACGGCGTTGATACCGGCGACAAGCACTATATTGCTGAGCATGGAGCCGCCGGTCATCTGGAATTCGAGTGCCCCGCTGTGGACCTCGGACAACATATCCACGTCACCGCCCAACTGGCTCGAAGGGTAGGTCTGCAGGGCAATCCGACCCTTCGACTCCTCGGCCATGCGGGCGGCAGCCTTGTCGAGAAGCTGGACGGCGACATGGTCCTTCGCGACCGACATGCCAATTTTGAAGTTGAACTCGGCCGCGCGGGCCGAGCGGCCCGGCATGACGATGCCCGGCAACGCCAATGCGGCGGCCGTTCCGAAGGTTAACTTGCGGCGTGTTAGTTGCATGACGTTCTCCCTTGGGTACTTATTAATCATTCTGCCTCCGCCTCCGCCAGGAGGGGAGGTTGTCAGCAAAATTGCCCGATCTGTGCGGTGCGCTGAGCTGGCGGCAACCGTGGATAGTCAGATGAACAGAACAAATGCCATTTCCTCGCCTCAGATCGCCGGCTTGAGCCGATCATTGGAAAAACTAGCACTCCTAGTGCTGTCGGTCAACCGATAGGTTTCGGTGGGGCGCTTTCCTCCATGCTTTCAAGATGTTGATCTTTGCGATTCACAGCGGCTGGGACCTCGCCGAAGGTTAGCGGCAACCGGTTGGGTGCCCCGATGACTCCACCTCCGTTCCCGCTCAACTGGCCAGGCATCGGCCAAGATTCGGCACGGCGGTACCGAGAACTGGACGCATAGTACCAATGTGTACTAACGGGCGAACGTAAATTTACTGGTTTATATTATAGGAGAAAATGACGTCAGCTTTAATATCCGATTTGTCGTTTGGACCACCAGCGGTCCGCCTTTGTCGGTCTCATCCCGTACTTTTAACCATTCTGGATCACTAAGAAATGCGGTGAAACGCTGCTCTCGTTCCGCGAGAGATTTCCACCGCAGCAAATAGATGAGCATCAGGTTCGATTCACCGATCACGACGGTCCAGAAAGCGACCGGATCGATCCCGAGGCGCTTCCAAATTCCGAGCACGTGGTCTTCAAATCTCGCAAGAAGTGAAGGCAGGCTGCCTGGGCGCGCATGGTATACACGCTGCTCATAGACCATCTGCGAGGGAACATTGGCGGATTCAGCTGTCATAGGTCGATCCTCCACGAACTGACTCGAACATTATTATGTTAGACGACCAGGGCGAAATACGCCCTGGTCGCTTCCATTGTCATTCAATATTGATAGATATCGAGAATGTCCCAATACCCGTCAGTCGGCACCGCGACCGAGCGGTCCATGACGACATCGAGCAGGAACGGGCCATCATGCGCCAGTGCTTCGATCAGCGCTGGCTTCAGTTCTTCGGGCCGTTCCACCCTTCTCGAGGCCACGCCGAAACCCTTCGCTACCTCGGCGAAGTTGGGACCGACATTTTCTCCGGTTCGGGGGTCGACGAAGCGCGTACCGATATCCCGATGGTAGGCGTGTTGCTGCAGACCGTAGATCGTGCCCAAAGCATAGTTGTTCATTACCAGCCAGACTGCCTTGGTGTTCTGTTCACGGGCGGTCACGAGAACGCCGGTCACCGAGGCCATCGCTCCATCACCGATCAAGGCCATCACGGTACGGTCGGGGGCACCCATTTTAACCCCGATCACCGCTGCGGGGCCGAACCCCATGGTGGCGAACCCGCCGGGCGGGAAGTGGGTCTGCGGCTGGGTGATGGGGAACTGCTGCGCCAGGCCATTCTTGTTCCACCCCACATCGGTCACCACGATCGCGTCTGGCGGCAATAGCGCACGTACTTCCTTGAGAATGCGGAAGGGGTGGATTGGCGTCGAGTCGAGCCCAGGGTCTTCCTGCAGGCTCTTCCACCACGCCACCTTGTCCCGAGCCAACTGGGCAACCCGCGGCACGTCCTGCCAATTGCGCTTGGCAGCCTTGGCCGAGACCTCAGCCAGCAGGTCCTCGAGCACCGAGCGGGCGTCGCCCAGAATGGAAATCTCAGCTGGGTAGTTCTTGCCGATCTCCTGCGGATCGATGTCGATCTGGATTAGCCGCGTAGGCGGAATAGCGAAAGTGTATTCCGGCATCCAGGACGAACAGTCAGCCTCGGCGAACTTGGTGCCCACGGCGAGAACGACATCGGCCAGACGCACGGTATCATTGGCCAGCCGGGTTCCCCAGAACCCGGTCATGCCCATTGCCAGCGGGTTTTCCTCGCTAATGGAGCCCTTTCCCATCATCGACGTCGCCACTGGAATGGCCAGATGCTCGGCCAACGCGGTCAGGGCCGCGGAGGCCTCGGACAGGATGACGCCGCCGCCGGCATAGATCGCCGGAGCTTTCGCCGCTGCCAGCAGGGTGGCCGCCTTGGCGATCGCCTCGCGGTCACCACGCTGTCGTCTGCCCGTCAGGAGGTGCTGGGCCATGTTGGGGATCTTCACGTTGGACCGCCGCGAGAACATGTCCATCGGCACGTCGATCAGCACCGGGCCGGGACGGCCCGAGGTGGCGACGTTAAACGCCCTGGCAATTATGTTCGGAATGGCCTCGACGCTTTGGACCTTCCAGGTCCGCTTAACGAACGGCTTGTAGATTTCGAACTGGGTTGCATCGCCGAACGCCTTGACCTCCTGGTGAGCATCCCGTCCGAAATGCTGGCTTGGGATGTCGCCGCAAATCACCACCATGGCCGACGAGTCCAGCGCGGCATTGGCCACTCCGGTGACGGCGTTTGTCATGCCTGGCCCGAGATGGGTCATCAGTACGCCCGGCTTGTGCGTAACGCGGAAATAGCCGTCAGCCGCATGGGCAGCAAACTGTTCATGGCGGAAGCTGATCAGGTCGATCTTTGAGCCGTGCAGGGCGTCCATCAAACCGATCACGGTATGACCGCACAGGCCAAACATTATGCTGACGCCCAACGCCTCCAGGCACTCGACAAAAATCTCGCCACCCGTCCGGCCTTCATTGCCCCCCGCCGGCGGCTTGCGCACGTGGCGCGCCACCGCATGAGCGTCGACTTTTCTTTCCATCGCCTGGGTCATTGGTCGTTCACTCCCGAACTAATTGGCGGCCGCCGCCGCTCACGCCATCGCGCAATGATCTCGCTCTCGTTGAAGTCGCCGAAGAGTTCGGCATCGGACCGGCGATCCACCGGAAACGGTGGACTCACCAGATTGCTCGTCACTCACCGCAGAGACCATCTCATCACCGAAAGAGTACTAGGCCTTCTAGATCTAGCAGACACCATAGCGACGGTGGTCGCCACCGTAAATAGGTCTTTTTTTGGCTGAAAACCGAATGCGTTGCCCGGTTGACCCGCCGCATACCCGAGCTGATGGGTAGCGAGTGGCCCGAAGCAGAGGAAGCTTGCCCGCGCCTTCAATCGCCGGAACCCTTTGGGAGCCTTCTGCATCTCCGGTCCATCCGGCATCACGGCCTGACGTTGCGGCAGGCACGTCGGTGGCGCTCACAACATCCTCGCACGACTGCCCAGGCTGCGGGCGCCGGTACTGCGTGCTCAGGGACCTCCTAAGCGCGGCCGGCCCGAAAATACTTGTTGACCGCTCGTGGTAGTGCTAGGCCGACACCCGATCACCCAGGCCCGTGTGCAAGGCAAATTTGGTTGTGTATCAGTGTAAAGAGGGCAATTTGCGCGACTTACCTCCCGATCGATCAAAATCTCTTCGGGTGCGGGTAACGGAGAGACTCCGCCGCGCCATTCTTGATGCGGAGTTCCCGCTTGGCCAGCCGCTGTCAGAGGACAAGCTTGCGAAGGCCTTTGGCGTTAGTCGGACTCCAGTGAGAAACGCGATAACCTCACTTCAACTTCAGGGGCTGATCGAAGTCCAACCACAAAGAGGCAGCTTCGTATTCCTACCATCCGAAGAGGATATCGCAAAATTGTGCGAGTTTCGGGAGATGATAGAGATCCGGGCCCTGACCCTTTGTTACGAGGAGCGACAAGATGCTACATTGGCTCAGATGAAAAGGGCAAACGTTGACATAGAACTTGCGACCGAGAAGAACGATCGCCTGGCGTTTACGCGTGCCGATGGTGAACTTCATGATGTTCTGTTTGAGAATTGTCAGAATAAATATTTAATCGACGCCTACAAACTTGTGTCGTCACAGGTGGCTGCACTGCGGGGGCATTCGCGCGTCACGGATATGCGCCGAGCGATGAATGAGCACAAGGCTATCATCGAAGCGATGGCAAATGATGATCTGCCCCGGGCTCAGCAGGTTCTCAGCCAACATATCCTGAAAATGCGGGAAGTATACGCTTTGTCAGTAAAGTCTGCAATTTCTTCTGGCTCTGGCGAAGAATTTATCATACCAGCTGTGCTATAGCCTGACCGCTCTAGTGCTCAGACCCAAACGGATGATTCACCGGAACCACCGCCAGCGGGCCGTGACTGGCGAGGATTCGCTGCACCGTCTATTTGAGTCTGAGCACTAGCCCTGGAAGTCGTTGGACGGCCCGCGCGTTGGCTCAAGAGAGGCTAGGGCTCGGCAATGAGCAGCACAGCAAAGACACGCCTTATAGTCGCCGGGACCGGCCTGATCGGGCAGGCGCACATCAAGCGCATCCTCGATGAGCCCAGCGCGGAACTGGCCGGCATCGTCGATCCCGTGCCGGATATCGAGCAACAGGCGGGTGCTCTTGGCGTGGCGTGGGCGCCCGACCTGGAAACGATGCTGAAGTGCGTCACGGCCGATGGCGTGGTGGCGGCCCTGCCCAACCAGCTTCACTACACCGCCGGCATGGCGCCGGTGGAACGCCGGCTGCCGATGCTGATGGAAAAGCCGGTGTGCGAGACGGTGAAAGAGGGCCTCGCCGCCGCTACGATCGCCGCTCGATCGATGCCGCACTCTTTGGCCGGAACGCACGAAATGCGCGGAAAGTACGGATAAGCGGACAAAAGTGGAACATCATGCGGCCTTGCGGAGGGGCTCGGGGATTGCCCTGAGTGGCCTCAATCCGACAGGGTTTTCCGACCCATTCTGTGTTGCGCCCCAGATGTAGTCGCCAGTTAGGTTCACGTGCTCCCAGCCGAGCGGCGACAGGTGGGCGAGAAGATGATCGGGCACATCCTCGACTTGCCGCAGCTCGGCGACGGCCTGCTCCAGATACCGGGTGTTCCAGAGGATGATGGCGGTGACGAGCAGGTTGAGGCCGGAGGTGCGGTGCTGCTGGTTCTCGTAGGTTCGGTCGCGGATTTCGCCCAACCGGTGGATGAAGACCGCGCGCGCCAAGCTGTTGCGGGCCTCGCCCTTGTTGAGTTCGTGGCCGGTCGAGCGCCGGAGCTCCGGGTCGCTGACCCAGTCGAGGGTGAACAGCGTGCGTTCTATCCGCCCGAGCTCGCGCAATGCCGCGGCGACCCCATTCTGCCGCAGGTGGGAGGCGAGCTGGCGCATGATCAGCGACGCCGTCACGGTGCCGGCGCGGATGGAGGCGATGATGCGCAGAATCTGCGACCAATGGGCGCGGATCAGGGCAACGTTGATGCGGCCGGCGATCATTGGTTCCAGCCTGGGATAAGCGGACGGCTTGGCGAAGCTGTAGAGGCGTCGGTGCTTGAGGTCCGGGATGCGCGGCGCGAATTGGAAACCGAGCAGGCTGCAAAGGGCAAAGACAAGGTCGGAATCGCCGCCACCGTCGGTGTGGTGCCGCCGGGGCAGCACCTCGCTCTGGTGATAGAGCAGGGCGTCCAGCACGTGCAGGGCCTCGCTCGCCGTGGCTGCGATCAACTTGGTGTAGAACGGCCCGTAACGGTCCGAGAGGTGCGTATAGACCTTGAACCCCGGCCGTTGGCCGTAGTGGGTGTTGAGCCGGCCGGCGTCGCGGCCGAGGCCGGCGGCCTGGAAGAACTGGCCGTCCGACGAGGAGGTGGAGCCGCTGCTGAAGTGCGCCGCGAACGGCTCGCGCTGCTGCTGGTTGACCAGACACTGCAGTGCCAGAGCGTAGGTTTCCTCGCGGATATGCCAGTCTGAGGTCCAGGCGAGCTGGCTGAGGCTGGCGATACTGCAGGCCTCGGCCATGCGCGTCAGCCCTAGATTGAGCCCATCGGCCAGCAGCCCAGCCATCAGAATGCGGCTGTCGGCGGCGGTCTCGCCGGTGCGCAGATGGGTGAAGCAGGCAGGGAGAAGCGTCCATCCTGCCACCTCGGCCAGCAGGTCGGTGATGCGGATGCGCGGCAGCATGGCGTACAGGCGCGTGGCCAGGGCCTCGGCTTCCGGCGGGGTCGATTTCTCGATCGGCGTGATCTTCAGAGCTCCCTTGTCGATCGTCACGCCCGCCAGCGTGCCGTCTTTGGCACGAACGTCGACTGCGGCCAGACGCTCGTCCAGCCGAGCACGGCGGCCGCTGATGAAGCTCTCGAAATCGGCGCCGACGGCGATCGACAGTGTTCCGGCCTGTTGCAGATCCGCCAGCGTTTGCGCGGAGATCAGCCGTTCCTCGAAGGACCGGTATTGCCGGCTGCCCGCCACCCAGACGTCCCGGCGCGCAAGCGGTCGCGCAGCTCGGACAGCACGCAGAGTTCGTAATGGCGATGGTCGATGGCGCCGCCGGGCATCACGAGCTGTGCCCAGCGCTGGCGAACGAACCCGGTTGGGACGGATTTCTGCAGGATGGGCCTGCCCGAGCGGTTGGCCACGCGCAGCAGCTCGATCGCGCGCATCAGCGAGGCGCAAGCCGGCACGCCTTCGAACGCGAAAGCCTGAAGGAAAGCGGGCGACCAGCGCCGGACGGCGGCGAAGTGCTCTCCCAGCTTCTGATAGGCATCGAATTCCTCCGGCCGCGCCAGTTTCTCGGCTTCGGCAACACTGGCGCGGAACCGCTCCCAATCGATCACCTTGGCGATGGCGGCGAAAGCATCCTGCTTCTGATCGCGGGCGGTGATAACTGCCGCGCCCACACGGGCATAATGACGAACCGTCTGGTTGATCGCACGCGCATCGGACTGAAACGCGCGCGCCTGCCGCCCCTCCGCCTTGCGAAACATAGCGCCGATGAGGCGGTCAAATATTTCGATAGCCTGATCGGTCAGGTTGGCGGCAAGCTCGATGCTGGTGGCGACCAGTGTCGCGTGCCGGCGCTGGCGCTCGTAACCGGCGACATGCTGCACCGTCATCCGGCCAGCCTCGCGAGCGAGTTGCGCCAGCCGCACCTGGTGAACGTGATGTCCGCGTCCCGGTTCGATGCCAATCGCCCGCACATGTTCAAGGCGTTCGAGCAGGCCGAGCATGGCGGCCGGTTTGCCGGCCTGTGGCATCTGCCGCAACCAGGTCAGCCAGGTCTGGCTGGTGTCCTGGCCATCCTCCTCCCGGCGTTGCGTCAGTGCATCGAGGCGCTTGCGCTGGTCGGTCGTCAGGCCGTTGGTTAGGCGGTGATGCACCTCCCGCCGCGCCTGATGACGCACCTCGATGCAGAGCCGCTCGAGCGCGGCGGGCCTGGGGATGACGATCCGACGATGCCGGCACTCTTCCAGCACCAACGCGGCCAAATGCACCAGCCGGTCGTCCTCGACGGCGTGCGGCAGCAGCCAGGTCGCCAACAACGCCGCCGGGCGCGGCCCAAACGGACGCAAGCGCAGCCGATCCTGCAACTCGGCGGAATGGGAGACGCGGCTGCGTTCCGCGGCCAGATAGGCATCGATCGACGCTGGAAGGACGTCGATCTGTTCAGCGATAAATGCTAGCAGCGGGTCTGGTGGCCGCTCCCCGGTGCGCAGCGCCCGGCCTGGATAGCGCAGGTAGCACAGCATCAGCGCATGGCCGAGCCGGTTATGGTCGCCGCGACACCGCCGGATCGACGCCAAGTCGGCGTCCGACAAGGTGTAGTGTCGCACCAGATCGCGTTGTTCTGTAGGGGGATCGAACATCGTCACGATCTGGGCGTCGCTCAGTTGCTGCCGTCGCGTCACTCATGCCTCCTGGACCTTCCGGCCGGCAGACCAGCCGATCCGGGCCAGGGAGTCGATCAGGGTGCTGCGCTTGATGCCAAAAGTGCGGCACACCGCAGCCTTGGTGGCACCCCCATCGAGCGCGGTCATCACCGCCGCGAGTTTTTCGGTATCGATCACCGCCGGCCGGCCACCACGCCGACCGCGACGACGCGCGGCCGCCAACCCGGCCCGCACTCGCTCCTGCGTCAGCGACCGTTCGAACTGCGCCAGCGCGCCGAACACATGGAACAGGAACTCGCCCTGCGGTGTGGTGGTGTCCATCTGCTCGGTCAGCGAGCGAAAACCGACGCCGCGCGCCTTGAGGTCGGTGACCGTGCTCAGCAGGTGCGGCAGTGAGCGACCCAGCCGGTCNNGCAGATCGAACACCTGTCGGTCGCCGTCGGTCGAGACGCGCATGTAGCCCACCAGCATCGACGGAAAACCTCAGGAAACAGGTTCCCGCACATTGGCTCATTCCGACAAGGTTTGTCGTGCAGATTTTCGAGCAAAAATCCGCCCGATTGGCTGCCAGCGGGACGCCGACGGGAATCAACTGTTTTCCGTCACACCTGACAGCAGACCCCGCGATCATCAGAACGCAGCAACGCTTTGTTTTACCTCAAAACACCGCGCGGCCGTTCCACCTTTGTCCGCTTATCTGTAGAATCCGCACGGTTCGTGCGTTCTGGCCATCAAGGGTGAAAAGACGCTGG
>PLTJ01000351.1:1723-2989 GCA_003164455.1 Acetobacteraceae bacterium | reverse complement strand
TCCGTGTCTCGGCGGGCGGGGACGGACTGGTCATCAACGGCCACCTGGCCGAGGCGGCGTAAACAGGAAGGCCGCGGGCAGAGCCGTCGCCTCTGCCCGCGCTGCCGGTCCGATACACGATCACAGTCGATCCGACGGAACTCGACGTGAATGCGCGCCAGCTCCGCGCCCGGCGCATGCTGGTGGGTACTGCGACCAAAGGTGGCGGTGCTTATTATACGCAGTATGAGCGATCAGCATGACATACTGTTTTTGCTGCACGACGTGGCCCGCCATTTGCGCCTGGACGCCGACCGTCGCGCCGCCTGCCACGGCCTGACCCGGGCGCAATGGGTCATCCTGTTCCGCCTCGACCGTCAGCCCGGCCTGTCGCAGAAGGAACTGGCCGAAATCCTTGAGGTCGAGCCGATCACCGTCGCCCGCCTGATCGATCGCCTGGAGGAGCACAGGATGGTCGAGCGGCGCGCCGACCCCGGCGACCGCCGGGTGTGGCGGCTGCACCTGCTGCCGCCCGCCCGCCCGGTGCTGGACGCGCTGCATCAGGAGGCCGGCGCCATGCGGACCCATGCCACCGAAGGTCTGGACACCGCGACCATCGCCGTGGTCGTCGACGCGCTCGTGTGCATGAAAACCAACGTGGTGGCCGGGCTGCGTGCCCGCGAGCGTCCCCTGAGCCCGCAGGAACTCGCCTGATGTCCCAGGCCGCCACGACCGATATACGCCCCGTCCCGCGCGGCGCCGTCGCCGCGACGTTGCGCCGGCGCGCCCGCGCCCGTCTGCTGCGCCCTCTGCTGATGTTGGGCGGCATCGCCGTGGTCATCGTCGGTGCCGGGTATTACTGGCTGACCAGCGGCAGCGTCGTCTCCATCGACAACGCCTATGTCCGCGCCGGCAAGCTGTCGGTCGCCACCGACGTGTCCGGCATCGTCCAGGACGTGGCGGTCAAGGAAGGCGACCACGTCCGCGAGGGCGAGGTGCTGTTCCGCCTCGATGCGCGTCAGTTCCAGATCGCGCTGGATGGCGCCAAGGCCAGCCTGGCTCAGGTCGGCCTGCAGATGGCGGCGGCCAAGCTCGACTACCAGCGCATGCTGCGCGACATCGACGCCAAGCAGGCCCAGGTGCAGTCCGACCAGGCCAGCTTCGAGCGTTTTGCCAACCTGGTGAAAGGCGGTGGCGTCACCCGCGCCGAGTACGACGATGCCCGCTTCCGGCTGGCGGCCGACAAGGCCGCAGTGGAAGGACTGAAGGTGCAGGCCCAGGTCCAGT
>PLTJ01000351.1:1531-1671 GCA_003164455.1 Acetobacteraceae bacterium | reverse complement strand
CTGGTCTCCACCGAGCATCTCTGGATCGAGGCGAACCCGAAGGAAACCGACCTCACCTACGTCAAGCCGGGTGATACGGTGCAGTTCACCGTGGACACCTATCCCGGCCGGACCTGGCAGGGCACGGTGGAGAGCATCGC
>PLTJ01000351.1:0-1459 GCA_003164455.1 Acetobacteraceae bacterium | reverse complement strand
GCGATCTGATCCCATAAAATTCCATCTCCCTCCGCTTCAAGGAGGGGGCAGGGGGAGGGGGCCTGCGTGGCCCCGACACGATGACCCAAGACGTCGTCCCGCATCGCGCGCTCATCACCGGCTGTGCCATGGTGGCAACGCTGATGCAGGCGCTGGACTCCACCATCGCCAACGTGGCGCTGCCCTACATGCAGGGCAGCCTGTCGGCCAGCGCCGACGAGATCACCTGGGTGCTGACCTCCTACGTCAGCGCCGCGGCGATCATGACGGCGCCGGTGGGCTGGCTGGCGGAGCGGTTCGGCCGCAAGAACCTGTTCATCGTCAGCCTGGCCGGCTTCACCGCCACGTCGATGATGTGCGGCGCCGCGCAGACGCTGACGCAGATGGTGCTGTTCCGTCTGCTGCAGGGCATGTGCGGTGCTGCCCTCGTGCCGCTGTCGCAGGCCACCCTGCTGGACATCTACCCCGCCGAACGGCGCCCTGCCGCCATGGCGATCTGGGGCATCGGTGTCATGGTCGGGCCGATTCTGGGCCCCACCCTCGGCGGCTATCTGACGGAATTCTACAACTGGCGCTGGGTGTTCTACGTCAACCTGCCGTTCGGCATCCTCGCCATCTCCGGGCTGATGGCCTTCCTGCCGAAGGAAGCCTCCGACGCCAAGCTGCGCTTCGACTGGATCGGCTTCGCCGTGCTGGCGCTCGCCATCGGCGCGTTCCAGTTGATGCTCGACCGCGGCGAGGACCAGGATTGGTTCACGTCGCGCGAGATCATCGTCGAGGCGGTGCTGGCCGGGCTCGGCCTGTATCTGTTCGTGGTGCACATGCTCACCGCGGAGAAACCGTTCCTGCCGCCGGCGATTTTCCGCGACCGCAACTTCGCCGCCGGCATGGTGATGATGTTCCTCATCTGCATGGTGCTGCTGGCCAGTTCCGCGCTGCTCGCGCCGTACCTGCAAAATCTCGCCAACTACCCGGTTGAGTCCGCCGGCCTCGCCATGGCGCCGCGCGGCATCGGCACCATGGCGGCGATGATCCTCGCCGGCCGCATCGGTGTGCGCATCGACCAGCGCAAGCTGATGGCGGTCGGGCTCGTGCTGATGTCCTGGTCGCTTTACGACATGAGCCTGTGGACTCCGGACGTCTCCGAGCAGCGGCTGATCGTGACCATCGTGGTGCAAGGCCTCGGCATGGGCTTCGTGTTCAACCCGCTCACGGTGCTGGCTTTCACGACGCTGGCGCCGCATTTGCGCGGCGACGGGGCGGCGTTGCTCAGCCTGTTCCGCAACATCGGCTCGGCAATCGGCATCTCGGTCACGTCCTTCTCGCTGGCCCAGTTGACCCAGGTCTCGCACGCCGACCTCGCCGCCCACATCACCCCGTTCAACCGCCTGCTACAGGCCGGCGCAGCCGGGCATTTCCTCAATCCCGCCACCGGCGCCGGCGCCGGCTTGCTGGATGC
>PLTJ01000292.1 GCA_003164455.1 Acetobacteraceae bacterium | reverse complement strand
ACATGGACGCGCTGCCCATGCAGGAAGCCACCGGCCTGCCCCATGCCAGCGCCAACGCCGGTCGCATGCACGGCTGCGGCCACGACGGCCACACCACCATGCTGCTCGGCGCGGCGAAATACCTGGCCGAGACCGGCGGCTTCAACGGCAGCGTCAACTTCATCTTCCAGCCCGCCGAGGAAGGCCGCGGCGGCGCGATGGCGATGCTCGGGGACGGGCTGTTCCAGCGCTTTCCCTGCGACAATGTGTACGGCATGCACAACAAGCCCGGCGTGCCCGTCGGCCAGTTCGCCATCCGCACCGGCCCGGCCATGGCCGGCTGCGCCTTCTTCGACATCGTCATCACGGGCAAGGGCAGCCACGGCGCCCGGCCGGAAGCGAGCGTCGATTCGGTGGTGGTGGCAGCGCACCTGACCGCGGCGCTGCAATCGGTCGTCGCGCGCAACGTGCCGCCGGCCGACATCGCGGTGCTGAGCGTGACCCGCATCGTCGCCGGCGACGCCTACAACGTCATTCCGCAGACCGCCACGCTGTCCGGCACCGCGCGCGCCTTCAGGCGCGACACCATGACCCTGATCGAGACGGCGACGCGGCGCCTGGCCACCGGCATCGCGGCCGGGTTCGGCGCGACGGCGGAACTGGATTTCCGCTTCCTCTTCGCCCCGGTGGTGAACGAGCCCGCCGAGGCCGCGGCGATGGCCGACGCCGCCGCCGCGGTGGCGGGCGAAGCGGCGGTGGAGCGCAACGACGCGGTCAACAACGTGTCGGAGGATTTCAGCGACATGATGGAACAGGTGCCGGGGGCGATGATCCACATCGGCAACGGCGCCAGCGCGGACCTGCACCAGCCCAATTACAACTTCAACGACGAGGTCATTCCGTACGGCGTCGCCCTGTGGGCCACGCTGGTCGAAAGCAAGCTGCCGAAGGGACACGCCTGACCATGATCGTCGACGCCATCGCCGCCTACCGCGACGAACTGACCGCCATTCGCCACGACCTGCATGCCCATCCCGAACTCGGGCTGGCGGAACACCGCACGGCGGAAATCGTGGCGCGCCAGCTGGAATCGTGGGGCATCGAGGTGCATCGCGGCGTCGGTGGCACCGGCGTGGTCGGCCTGTTGCGGCGCGGCAACAGCCAGGCCAGCATCGGGCTGCGCTGCGACATGGACGCGCTGCCCATGCAGGAGGCGACCGGGCTCGCCTACGCCAGCACCAACGCGGGTCGCATGCACGCCTGCGGCCATGACGGCCACACCACCATGCTGCTCGGCGCGGCGAAATACCTGGCCGAGACCGGCAACTTCAACGGCCGCGTCACCTTCATCTTCCAGCCCGCCGAGGAAGGTGTCGGCGGCGCGCTGGCGATGCTCGGGGATGGGCTGTTCGACCGTTTTCCCTGCGATGCGATTTTCGGCCTGCATAACCGCCCCGGCGTGCCGGTCGGGCAGTTCGCCATCAGCCAGGGCGCCTCGCACGCCGGCGGCGCTTTCTTCGACATCCGCATCACCGGCAAGGGTAGCCACGGGGCGCGTCCGGAAGCCAGCATCGACCCGGTGGTGGTGGCCGCCCACATCACCGCCGCCCTGCAATCGGTGGTGGCGCGCAACGTGCCGCCCGTCGACACCGCGGTGCTCAGCGTGACGAAAATCGTCAGCGGCGACGCCTACAACGTCATTCCGCAGACCGCCCTGCTGGCCGGCACCTGCCGCGCCTTCGATCCCCGGGTAATGACGCTGATGGAGACGGCGCTGCGCCGCCTCGCCGAGGGTGTGGCCACCGGCTTCGGCGCCACGGCGGAGGTCGACTTCCGGCTGATCTTCGCTCCGCTCATCAACAACGTGCCCGAGCATACCGACGCCCTCGCGGATGCCGCGGCCTCCCTGGTAGGCGAGGCCAATGTCGATCGGGAGAAACCGCCCGGCATGGGGTCGGAGGATTTCAGCTTCATGATGGAGCGCGTGCCCGGCGCCTATATCCAGGTCGGCAACGGCCCCAGCGCGCCACTGCACCACCCAGGCTACGACTTCAACGACGCCGCCATCCCGTATGGCGCCGGGGTATTTTCCGCCCTCGTCGAGCGCAAGCTGGCGAAGGGCGCGGCCGGCGGCTGACGGCGTGCGGGGGCGGCGTTGCTGCCGTCATGGCGTGGCCCTGGCCTGCACCAATAAGGTTCTGGCCCCGGCCTGCTCTGCTGGGCTCGCCGCACCCGGCGCGGTCGCGCCAGCGCTCATCCTGGCATCGATGTCGGCGCCCCTGGCGAGCAGCGCCTGCACCACGTCGAGGTGACTGTTCCGGGAGGCCAACATCAGCGCGGTCGTGCCATCGCTCGCCTGGACATTGACGTCGGCACCCCTGTCGAGCAGCGCCCGCACCACATCGAGGTGGCCTTCCCGAGCGGCCATGATCAGCGCGGTCGTGCCGTCGTTCCGCTTGACATTGACTGCGGCGCGATTGTTGAGCAGCACCCGCACCACATCGACGCGGCCGTTCTCGGAGGCGGCGATCAGCGCGGTCGCGCCGGTGCTCGTCCTGGCATTGACGTCGGCCCATTTGTCGAGCAGCGCCTGCACCACATCGCGTTGGCCGTTGTGGGCGGCGATGATCAACGCGGTTACGCCGTCGTTTCTCCTGGCATTGACGTCGGCCCCCCGGTCGAACAACGCCTGCACCACATCGAGGTGGTTTTCCTCGGAAGCCATGATCAGCGCGTTCGCGCCGTCGTTGCCCCGGGCGTTGATGATGGCCCCTTTGTCGAGCAGCGCCCGCACCACATTGAGATGGCCCTGCTGGGAGGCCAGCATCAGCGGGGTCAGCCCGCCTGCCGCCTCGGCGTTGACCACGGCCCCCTTGGCGAGCAGCGCTCGGACGGCAACCGCATCGCCGTGAAATGCCGCGTTGAACAGGTCATCCGCGGGCGCGGCCACGACCGCCCCCGTCCACCCGGCCGCCAGTGCCACCGACAACACCGATAGCAGCCGACGAAAACGAGTGACCCGTCGCTCCGGAACGATCCGCATCGGGAGACATCCATGCAAGGGAAACCAAATTCTAGCATCTGCCCGGGAGGCCTTCAGTAACATTTAGCTGTACGGCGCGACGAGCGTTGCCTTTCGTTTGTTTCCTCGCATCTGTACGTTATGATGTTTGTCAAGGAACAGCATGGTGAAATTTTGAACGCTTTGTACTCGTAAGGAGCGCGAACGCGTGCCTCGACGGCGCGGGACCGCCGCACGGCTCGAAACCGCCCCCGCAACGTCCGTTTTGACTTCTGCCCGCTATCTCGCCAACGTAACGCCATGACTGCTGTTTTCCTCGAGCCGTGCCGGACGCCCCGCGCGTCCTGATCGCCGGCGCCGGCCCGACCGGCCTGGCCGCCGCGCTGCGCCTGGCCCAGCGCGGCGTGGCGGTCGTCGTGCTGGAAAAGCGCATGCAACTCGGCCGCGTGCTGCGCGCCTCGGCCTGGCTGCCACCCACCCTGGAGGCTTTCGAACAACTCGGCATCCTCGACGGCCTACTGCACACCGGCCTGCAGGCCCGCCGGATCGCCTGCCTGCGCAGCGGCACGACGGCCCCGCTCGCCCGCTTCGACCTCGGCCTGCTCGCCGATGAAACCCGCTTCCCGTTCCGTCTCCATATCGACCAGGGCTCGGTGACCGCCGCCCTGGCTGCGGGCCTGGCCGCCTTCCCGAATGTCCGCCTTGCCTTCGACGCCGAGTTGGTGCGGGTGGACCAGGACGACACCGGCGTCGCGGTGCGGGTGTGCTCGGCCCTTGGCGAACGGGTCGAGCGCGGCGCCTACTTGCTCGCCGCCGATGGTGCACAGAGCGCGGCACGGGCCTCACTGGGCATCGGCATGGACGGGGCCGCGGCGACCGGGCGGCTGCTGGAGGTGCTGACCCCGACCGATCTCAGCGACCTGGTGCCGGGCGCCGAAGCCACCACCTGGATCCAGGCGGCCGGCGGCTGCTGTGGCCTGCTGCGCCTGCCCGGCCTGTGGCAGATCGCCATGCCGCTGGCCGAGGGGCAGAGCGACGCGGCGGCGCTGGACGAGCCCGCGCTGCGCGCCCGCCTCGCCCGCCTGCTGCCGTTCGGCGCCAGCGCGCTGCCGCTGATCGCCCGCGCGGTCTGTCCGGTGCGCCGCCAGGTCGCCGCCAGCTACGCGGCCGG
>PLTJ01000372.1 GCA_003164455.1 Acetobacteraceae bacterium | reverse complement strand
CTGCCTTAGAGTCTGTCCCGCTCGGCCCGCAACCCTCTGATTTTGCTTATAGTAGCGCGTCCGGTGCCCGGCAGCCGCCCTCGCTGACACATTGAGGAATGGCTGTACTCGGCTCGTCGCGAATACGTTCCTGGTCAGCGTCTCAGAATCCCGCGCGGAAAAGGAAGTCTGCGGAGAGGCGGTGCTCACTAGGCCAGGGTGGTCGTCAGGTGCCGAACAGGGGCATTCGTCCACGCGGAGCAGGCTGATCCGGCCGAGCCACAGCAACTGCCTCGCTCTGAGGTTCTTGCTGATTTTGCCGCTCGATCTGCAGCGGCTCCGTCTGGTCGCGTGAGTCGCTCGCGTTCCGCGGTGTCTTTTCTTCAGCCATGTCAACCCCTTTGAGTCAGATCAGTTGATCATCATCGGCCCGAGCCCGACGGCGAGATCGGTGAGAGAGTCGCGCTGGAAGCAGACGCCTGCATAGTATCCGCGTCCGCCGGCGGCTTGAGGTTCACCAAGGCCCATTGGGCGCACAGCATGCCGGCCAGGAGGAGCAGATTGATCGCAAGCACTCTTGCGACGCGCAGGGAATTCAGTACCGCATCCGCACCCAGCAACTTCCCGCACGCCGGGACGGAGGCACTATCGCCGCGTGGCAGGAGCGCGATCAGGCGATCGGCGATCGTGTCAGGCTGCGACCATGTCGACGGAGCATCGGGGAGTGCCGCAATCAAGGAAGTCAATCTTTGGTTCGCGGCCGCCCTCGGCATCCGCGCTAATTCGGAGGCTTCCCGCCAGGGGTCGACGTCCAGCCGCGCCAACGCCGAAAGGACGGTGAGCATCATGCCATTTTTTTCGTCGCCAACTGGCGCGAACAGAAAGGTGTTGAACTCGGATCCGAGCTGGACCGCCGCCACAGAACGACCCATTTCAACCACCAGGGTTTCATGACCTTCCGGCATGGAAACCGACCATGCCGCGCCTAGAGGAACCATATGGCGCGGAGGAGCGCCGCGTCAGGTTCGGAAAGTACTCAAGTCAAACAGCACCCCGAGGGGGATGTGGGTAGTTTCCGAGCCTGTTGACGGTCATATGAAGCGGATTATCAAAGCGGCCGCTTGGCGTCGTAGGACCTCCTCGACCTTCGTCCCGACGTAACCCCAGGAGATAGGCATGCATAAATTCTGCATCCCGGCCATCGCTGCCGCCTGCCTGTTCGCGCTTCCGGCACTGTCGGCGACCGCCACCACCAGCGATTCCGCCAGCACCACGCCGCAGAACGCGCTTCCGGCGCCGGCGGCGACCGCCACCACCACGCCGCAGAACACGACGCAGATTCAGGAGCAGCTGCGCCAGGATCTGTCGAAGGCCGGCTACTCTGACATCCAGATCATGCCGGGTTCGTTCCTGGTGCGCGCAAAGGATAAGCAGGGCAACCAGACCGAGATGATGATCAGTCCGACGTCCATAACGGAGATCACGGCCGTGAGCCCTTCCGGCAGCGCGACCCAGGGTGAGAGCAGCGCGACCGCGGCACCCATCAGCCCGACCAGCAAATAGCCTAGAACAGGCGGTTCGGGTGCCGGTAGGGCAAGATCCCGGGCACGAGGCGGCGCCATGCCATCTCGTGCCACCTGTTCAACGGGCAGCCGCCGCTGGACGCCGTGATCGACGTTTGGAAGGATTGGCATCCTCTCTCGTCTTCAGGCTGATTGCGGCGCATGCCCGTGTCGGCACCAGCCCGGTGGAAGCGGGGCAATTCTCGCAGATTTGATGCGTACTCTCGCCGAGCGCCGGTGCGCAACTGGGAGGAAACCAACATGGATGACAACGCGCCAACTCTGCACAAAATCGAGCCGATCGAACGAGAAACCATCAGGCGGGTGACTTGGCGGCTGATGCCGTTGCTCATGATCGGTTATTTCTGTGCCTACCTGGACCGGTCGAACGTCGGCATGGCCGCGACGACTATGCTCAAGGATCTGGGGTTCTCGGACGCGGTATTCGGCTTCGGTGCCGGCCTGTTCTTCTTCGGTTACTTCCTTGCCGAGATCCCGAGCAACCTGATCCTCAACAAGGTCGGGGCACGGCGCTGGATCGCCCGGATCCTGCTCACCTGGGGCATCATCGCAGCCCTGAGCGGCTTCGTGTGGAATGAGTGGAGCTTCTACAGCATCCGCTTCCTGCTCGGGGTGGCCGAGGCCGGGTTCTACCCGGGGGTGATATTGTATCTGACCTGGTGGTTCCCGTCGTACTATCGCGCCCGAATGATGTCCCTATTCCAATCGGCCAGCGTGATCTCGCTGTTCATCGGGCCGCCGATCGGCGGCCTGCTGCTGCTCATGCATGGGTGGCTGGGCCTGCAGGGCTGGCAGTGGCTGTTCATCATGGAAGCGCTACCGCCGATCATCATGTGCTTCGTGACGTGGGAGTTGCTGACTGACCGGCCCAAAGACGCGGCCTGGCTGACGCTGGAACAGCGGACTTGGCTGCAGGATCGGTTGGACTCCGAGAATGCGCAGAAAGAGGCGGTTCGGACCTACTCACTCAGCCAGGCCTTCAGCAATCCGAAGATCTGGCTGCTGACGGTGGCCTATGTCGGCCAGAACACGTCATCATACGGGCTGGTGTTCTTCCTGCCGCTGATCGTCAAGGGGCTCGGCGTATCGACGGACTGGATCGGGCTGACGAGCGCGCTGCCCTACCTGTGTGCTTTCGTGGCAATGATCGCGTGGGGCTACCATTCCGACCTCACGGGTGAGCGGACGTGGCACGTGGCCGGGGCAGCCCTGGTGGCCGCCGGGGGGTTGGCGATCTGCGTCCTCATCGGCGTCGGTCATCCGGTCATAACGATGGTCGCGCTATGCGTGGCACTGATGGGTCAGCAAGCTCTCGTGCCGACCTTCTGGTCGCTCCCCAGCGCCATGCTGACCGGCGTTGCCGCGGCGGGCGGCCTGGCCATGATCAACGCCGTCGGCAACCTGGGCGGGTGGCTCGGGCCGTCGGTGTTCGGTCTGGTGAAGGATGCGACCGGCAGCACCAACCTCGGGTTGCTCTGCCTGGCGGTGGGGCCACTCGTTACCGCCATCGCGGTGGTGCTGGCCGGCCACGATCGCCGGCTGGAACGCATGATGTTGCGCACGTAGAGCAAGCAAGCGAAGAAAGTCCAGGGGTTCTGCCTCTGGACTTTCTTCACCAAGTTCGGCGCGGCCTTTGCACGACGGGGGAAGGTCTTGGCTTGGGATCGTTGGTTTTCCGGTTTCAGAGCGGTCCTCTTTCATCGGGGGATGGGCTGATCTTCGGCTCCTGCCACGATGAACTGGGAGGCGAGAGTTTTCGCCCAATTAGGTAGTTTCCGAGCCTGTCCCCCTCTGACCAACAGGTGGCAGCATTCATTCCCGGAAACGACGCCTTGGCCATCACGCCCGATCGGGCGTGGGGTGTTGTACGCTGCATGCCGAACTGGAGAGGACACGATGGATTACGTCAAGCATCTGTTCACCGAACAGCCGCTGATCGCACTCTTCATCACCATCGCGCTCGGTTATTTTGCTGGCAAATTGAAGTTCGGCAACTTCGTACTGGGCGGCATCGCCGGTACGTTGCTGGTCGGCGTCGTCATCGGCCAGATCGGCGTCGCCATCGATCCCGCCATCGGATCGATCTTCTTCGCGCTGTTCATCTACGCGGTCGGATTCCAGGGTGGCCCGCAGTTCTTTCACGCGCTCAATCTGCGCTCGCTGAATCAACTGGTCTCAGCCTTCGTCATGTGTTTCGCGGGCCTGCTCTGCGTGCTCGCCGCCGCCTGGATGTTCGGCCTCGACCGCGGCCTGGCGGCGGGCCTCGCGGCCGGAGGCCTGACTCAATCCGCCATTCTCGGCACCGCCGGCGATGCCATCGCCAAGCTCGGCCTGTCCGCTCAGCTGACGAAAACCATGCAGACCAACGTCGCCGTCGGCTACGCGGTCTGTTACATTTTCGGGTCGCTCGGCCCCATCATCATGGTCACCTGGTTCCTGCCGATGGTGATGCGATGGGATGTCCGGAAGGAAGCCGTGGCACTCGCGAAAGGCCTCACTGGCCGGGCGGAGCCCGAGCCTGGGCAGTTCGCGGCGGTCAACGACATCATCACCCGCGTCTATCAGGTCACCCAGGGCCACAAAGCCATCGGCCAGACAACACTCGAACTCGACCGGCAATTCTCCGCCGCCGCGGTCGAAGGCATCTACCGCGCCGGCAAATCGATCGACCTCGACGACAGCTCCGTCATCGAGCTTGGCGACGTTGTCGCGGTGACCGGAAAACTCAGCGCCGTCCAGGCGTCCAACGCCGCCCTCGGCGTCGAGATCACGGCACCAGCCGGATTTTCCACCATTGAGGAACACCGCGAAATCATTCTGACGAACCGCGCGTTAAGCGGTCGCGGAATCGGTGAGATGTACGATCATGTCGATGTGGAAGTCCGCCATGGCGTATTCCTGACCGCGGCGAAGCGCATGGGCCTGGATCTGCCCTTGCTCGACAAGCTTCAGCTCAAGACCGGCGACGAATTGCACTTCACCGGCCGCACGGCGGATCTCGATCGCGTGCAGTCGAAGATCGGCTACAAAATCAGCGCCGCCGCCGCCACGGACTTCGTCTTTTTTGGCATCGGCATGGTGATCGGAATTCTGATCGGCATGGTCTCGTTCAAAATCTGGGGCGTGCCGATTTCAATCGGCAGCGGCGGCGGCTGCCTGCTGTCGGGCCTGCTGTTCGGCTGGCTGCGCAGCGTGCATCCACGCTTCGCGGCACTGCCGATAGGAGCTTCCACCTTCCTCAGGGATTTCGGGTTGGCCGCCTTCGTCGGCGTCGTCGGCATCGGCGCCGGCCCACATGCCCTGACCGCTATCGAGCAATCCGGTCCGACACTGTTGCTACTCGGTGTCGGTGTCACCCTCATCCCGCAGGTCATCGGCTTCTTTTTCTCTTACTACGTTCTGCGCATCAAAAATCCGATCGAGGCGCTGGCCTGCGTCGCCGGCGGCCGCAGCGCCAATCCGGCCTTCGCGGCATTACTCGCGAAAGCCGGCAACGCCACCCCCGTCGTTTCCTTCACTGTCACCTATGCGGTCGCCAACGTATTTCTGACCCTGTGGGGCCCGGTGATCGTCGGCATCATTACCAAGAATGCCGGTCCCTGATCCCATCCCTGGAGAGGTAGCATGTTAGAAAAAACCCACCACGACCTGGCAAATCTCAGCCCTTTCGAATTGAAAGATCAACTGATCGCGCTCGCTTCCTCCGATGCCCAGAGGATGATGCTGAACGCCGGCCGCGGCAATCCCAACTTCCTCGCCATGCTGCCGCGCCTGGCGTTGCTAAATCTCGGCGAATTCGCCATGCTTGAAGCACAAAGGTCATATTCGTACCTGGACAGCGGCTTTGGCGGATTGCCGGAAAATCAAGGCATCGTCCAGCGCTTCGAAACCTATGCCGCCAACCATGGCGGCAGTGACGGTGTCCGATTCATTCGCGCCGCCATCGCCTATGTTAAAGACCAGCTGGGTCTCGACCAGGACGTCTTTCTGTTCGAAATGGCCAGCGCCTTCCTTGGCTGCAACTATCCGACACCGCCGCGAATGCTTCTGCATACCGAGGAGATCGTCAAAGCCTATCTCGTCCAGGAAATGCTGGGAGCCACGCCCCGCGCTGGCGAGTTCTCGCTCTTCGCGACCGAAGGGGGCACCGCCGCCATGACGTACATTTTTCAGAGCCTGAAGCAGAACGGCCTGCTTCAGTCCGGCGATAAGATCGCCATCGGCACGCCGATATTCTCGCCTTATCTGGAAATTCCGGTGCTGGCGGAGTATGGGCTCGAAATTGTCGACATAAGGATGGACCGGGAGGCGGACTGGCAATTTCCCGCTGCCGAACTGGAGAAACTGAACGACCCCGCGATAAAGATCTTCTGCCTCGTCAATCCGAGCAACCCGCCATCGACCAAAATGTCGGACCCGGCATTGGCGCAAGTCGCCGATCTGGTCGCCAAAAAAAGGCCAGATCTGTTCATCGTCACCGACGATGTCTATGGCACATTCGCCGACGACTTTGTCTCCATCTTCGCGAAGTGCACGCGCAACACCCTGCTCGTCTACTCGTTTTCGAAATTCTTCGGTGCCACGGGCTGGCGCCTCGGCGTCATCGCGCTGCATGACGACAACGTGTTCGACGCCGCGCTGGCGGCATTGCCCGAAGCGGAGAAAACACGCCTCGCCGCGCGCTATTCCTCGCTTACCACCCAACCGAGCGAGTTGCGCTTCATCGACCGGCTGGTCGCCGACAGCCGCGCCGTCGCGTTGAACCACACCGCCGGTCTGTCCGGTCCGCAGCAATTGCAAATGGCCCTGTTCGCCCTGAACGGCCTGATGGATCGCGAGCACCGCTACAAGCGCGCGGCGAAAGAACTGATCCGGCAGCGCTACCAGACGCTCTACAGAACGATGGGCGTGGCGGCGGCTCGGGAGACCAACGACGTCAATTATTACACGCTGATCGACCTACAGGCGATGGGCGGAAAACTCTACGGTCCGGAATTCGAGGCCTGGTTCGTCAAAAGCGATCTTGGCATCGACTTCCTGTTTCGCCTGGCGCGGGAAACCGGCGTGGTGCTGCTGCCCGGCAGTGGTTTTGAAGTCGTCGATACCTCGGCCCGTGTCTCGCTGGCCAATCTTACCGATCATGAATACGCCTCGATCGGCCGCTTCACGCGCCAGAGTCTGGACGAGTATTTCCAGGATTTCACCAACAGCCGCGCACGAAAACCATCGACCTCAGCGGCCGGCGATGCCGGATCTGGAAACCATCCAGCCAAATCGACGACAAAACGTTGAGCCGCGACATATGAGGCCGCGTCTGTCATGGGGTGCAAGAAGGCGCTGGTGCAGCGGTTCTCTCCAGGTCCACGTGCCCCGGTGCGACACCCGCCGGGCCTTGGGTGTCGATCGGGATGAGGGCGGGACCGGACCAAAGCAACAGCACCGGCCTCGTCGTCTGGAGTGCTCGTCCGCGCGCCCGACCTGACAGCTCGCAGGGCTGTCATTTTTTGGGTTACGCATAATTCGTGCCCTTATCGGTGTTCGAAGCCTGCCACACGTCGGCAAGAAGCATGGTGAAACGGTGTGCTGCGCTGGCGTCACCGGGGAGGGTCAGTGGGGCCGCCAGTATCCTGTGCACTACCGGCGCATGGAGACTGACTTCGGGCGTTGGAACTGGATTGAAGATGACTGGATCCGTCCCGGCGGTGAGGACCGACGCTTCGAGAGTAGGCGCGTACAGGAAGAGACCATCCAGTGCGACTGGCTCATCTCCAGAACGGCCGCCAACGTGTTATTCTGCTCAAAGGTCAGCAGAGCTCGGCTCAGGTCATCCACTTGGGACATGGGGGCACCTTCATTGGCTTGCACACACCGGCGACGATGCCAGACCTCGCCGCCGTCCCCATAGCTTCTCGGTGGAAAGCGGCTGTTGTGGTAGGGCGGATGTAATCCGCTACCGCAACGCAGAGCACCACGGCACTTTGCGACGGCGGATTGCGCAACAGACCGGACACACGCTCGCAATCGCACCGAACCCGAAAATCTTTCCATCGCACCCCCCGGCCGTCTGGATAGCCGGGGAGCCGTTCATCTGGGGAATTCCGGCTGAGTAGTTTCCGAACCTGACGCGGCACGCCTCCGGGCGATATGGTTCCACTAGNNCACTAGGTGGCACAGCAAGTCCACGCGGCATGGTCGGCTCTTGGCTTCGGCTCGCTCAGGCGTCACCTCCTGGCGGGACCCGACTGCGATATTTGTCTCCGACACGCCAAAACGGGACAATCAGGAAGTATCAACAATATGAAAAAGAAAATCTGCGCGTCAATGCTTTCCTTGCCCTTGCTGATATCGCTGCCATTGACCGCGCTGGCGGCGCAACCCGATTATCAGCTGGAGCAGGTATTGATGATGAGTCGTCATAACCTGCGCGCCCCGCTGGCCAATTACGGCAGCGCCTTGGCGCAGGCGACGGCGAAAAGCTGGCCGCAATGGGATGTGCCGGGAGGCGACCTCACCACCAAGGGGGGCGTACTGGAAGTCTACATGGGGAATTATGTGGGCGAGTGGGTGGCGGAGCAGGGGCTGGTGAAGCAAGGAGAGTGCCCGGCACCGAACAGTATCTACGCTTACGCCAACAGCCTGCAGCGTACTGCGGCGACGGCGCAGTTTTTTGTTACCGGTGCATTCCCCGGCTGCGATATCCCGGTTCATCATCAGGATAAAATGGGCACCATGGATCCCACCTTCAGCCCGTCAATTACCGATGAAAGCCAGCGTTTTCAGCAGCAGGCGCTCAAGGCCATGGGCATCAAAGCACAGCAACTCACGCTGAAACCAGGCTATGAACTTCTGGAAGAAGTTGTCGATTATAAAAACTCACTCGACTGCAAAGAGAAACGGCAATGCGATCTGACGGCCGGCAACGACAGCTTCACCGCGAATCATGGCGAAGAGCCGCATGTCGTCGGGCCCCTGAGCGTAGGCAACTCGCTGGTGGATGCCTTTACGATGCAGAATTATGAAGGTCTCTCACCGGGCCAGGTCGCCTGGGGCAAGATCAAGACCGACCAGCAGTGGCGCGAAGTGTCGGCAGTTTTGGTTGGCTATCAGGACACGTTGTTCACCACGCCGGAGGTGGCGCAAAACGTCGCCGCACCACTGGTGAGCTATATTCGACATACGCTGGTTGAGCAGGACATGGCTGCGGCGCCGAAAATTATCCTTCTGGTGGGGCATGACTCCAATATCGCCTCGCTGCTGGTCGCCATGCGTTTCAAACCGTATCAGTTGCCCGGCCAGTATGAGGAAACGCCGATTGGTGGCCAGCTCATGTTCCAGCGCTGGCACGACACAAAGAATAATCGTGAGTTGATGAAGGTGGAGTATGTCTATCAGAGCACGGCGCAGTTGCGTAACGGAGAACCGCTGAGCCTGCGACATCCACCTCAGCATTTCACGATGCAGTTGGAGGGCTGCCCGATAGATGCGAACGGCTTCTGTCCATGGGATAAATTCGCGGAAACTTTCGCCATGACGGGAAACTAA
>PLTJ01000159.1 GCA_003164455.1 Acetobacteraceae bacterium | reverse complement strand
CGGGCCAGACCATTTCCAAACCGCGTCCCCCCAGGCACAGGCACAAAGGCTCGCGTCAAAAATCGCCAAACTCGGCTTCATCTGTACCATCACCGAAGACCAGACCGTGGAATCAGTTTCTGTCTAGCCATAGCAATCAAAGAAGGGGAGGCTCGCCGTCAGATCATCGTGCCGTTGGTGCTGGCAACGATAGCTGGCCTTGCGATGTGGGGTGGCATTGGAACCGGGAATGGCTGGCTTATCGCCAGTAGCTTGCTGCTACTCATAGTGTCTGGTGGAACGGAGGGCGGACAAAGGTTCCTGTTCGTGTCTATGAAACTTCTTATGGTCTCAATGGGACTGTTCATCGTCGTTCTTGTTATTGGGACAGCAGCCCTGTTCATCCTTGCTCTCACTGGCACCCTGAAACCGTGAGTTGTGCTACCTGCGCTAACCGGATAGGGACACTGGGCAAACACGCGCCGGTCGGCGGTGTGCGTCATTGCGTGTCCCGGTTTGCCGTTTCCGGCATTCCAATGGCAAAGACGATCAGAGCGACCGCGGCGGCGCCCCCCAGGCTCAGGAAAGCGGCCGAATACCCGTAGCGGTCGACGATCACGCCGGCGACCAGGCCACTCAGCGACGCACCAATTCCTTGCACGGTGGCAACCGCGCCTTGCGCCAGGTTGTAGCGTCCTGTCCCACGCATGATATCGGCGATCACGAGAGGCGTGAGAGCGCCGAAGATCCCGGCTCCGACGCCGTCGAGCACCTGGACACTGATCAGCCAGAAGCTGTTGTCGGACAAGGTATAGAGCACCGCCCGGAGGGGCAGCACGGCGAACCCGGCCAGGAACAGCGGCTTGCGTCCCCAGGTGTCGGCGGTGCGTCCGACCAGCAGCGCGATCGGCAGCATCACCATCTGCGCGGCGATAATGCAGGCCGACATCATGGCCGTCGCTTCCTTGGGATAGGAGGCTGCCAGCTTCTGTCCCACCAATGGCAGCAGCGCCGCGTTGGCAAGATGGAACAGCATGACGCAGAAGCCGAAGATAATCAGCGGCCGGGATTGCAACAGCACGCCGTAGCCGGCGGCGGCCGCGTCCGTTTGCCCGTCCAGGCCGCGCGCCCGGTCGTGGTCGATGGCCCTGGCGGGGATCGACAGCACCGCGCCAGCCGCGAGCACGGCGCAGACCGGCACGAGAAGAAACACGGCGCGCTGGGAAAAGGCGTAGCCGACCGCGCCCGCGAGCACGGCGATGGCGACGTTGCCCGCATGGTCGAAGGCTGAATTCCGCCCCATGCGCCGGGCCAGTTGTTGGCGCGCATAAAGGCCCAGGGTCAAAGCCGCGACCGCGGGGCCGAAGATGTCGCCGGCAATAGCCATGAGGCTGTTGGCGATCGCCACCGGCCAGAAAACCGGCATGGCGAAGATGCCGACGGCCCCCAGGGCCAGCACGGCAAGCGCCAGCACGATCACGCCGCGCTTGGCGGGGGTAGCATCGATCGCCGCGCCGATCGGCGTTTGCACCGCGAGGCCGAGCAGGCCGCTAACGGTCGTCACCAGGCCGACTTCGGATTGGCTCCAGTGTTGCTGGGTGACCAGGAAAACGTTCAGGTACGGACCGAGCGCGCCGCGGACATCGGACAGCAGGAAATTGATGGCGTCGAGCGAGCGTGCCGGTTTGGCGGCCGGGGTCACAACCAAATCCACCATGTGCCGAACGCCAGCGTCATGACGGTCAGCGGCGCTCCGACCCGGAAGTAATCCCAAAAACCGATGACGACCCCGCGCGTGGCGGCTTTCTGCACCACGATCAGGTTGGCGATCGAACCGAGAATGGTGAAATTGCCCGCCAACGTGGACGCCATGGCGATCGTCAGCCAGGCCGTATCGTGGTTGGGCAGCCCATCGACGAACGGCCGCATCATCAGCACCGCCGGCACATTGCTGACCAGGTTCGACAGCACCGCCGTCACCGCGCTCAGGATCGGCACCTGGTCCAGGTGCAGGCGGCCGACGGCGGCGATCAGGTCGGGGGTCAGCAAGGCGTGCTGCGCTCCGGCGACGATGATGAACAGTCCGGCGAACATCAGCAGCAACGACCAGTCAATCTCGGCGTAGATGCGCTCGCTCTTCACGCGTCGTGTCAGCAGCAGCAGGCTGCCGATGACAATGGCCGCCTTGGCGGGCGACTGGCCGGCGAAGAACGCCGCAACCATCGCCGCGGTTGCTACCAACGCACGCACCACCAGCGCGCGGTTGACTCGGATTTTCGCCTTCATCACGGTCAGGCGGCCGCCACCGACGAATTCCTGGCGGTAAGACAGCGCCACCATGGCCGCGGTGAACAGCAATCCCACCAGCGCCACCGGCCCAAGGGTGATGGCGAAATGCGTGTAGGGGATGCGGGAGAAGCTGCCGATCATGATGTTCTGGGGGTTGCCAGTGATGGTGGCCGTCGAGCCCACGTTGGAGGCCATCGCGACCGCCAGCAGGTAGGGCTTCGGGTCGCGGCCCATGCGCAGGGTCAGTTCCAGCACCAGCGGGGCGAGCACCANNCAGATCGCGTCATTGACCAGGAAAGCGGAGAACAGGCCCGAGACAGCGGTGACCGCGCCCAGCAGGACGAATGGCGTGCCGGCGTGCCGCATCACCCAGGCCGTGGCCATGGCGAAGGCGCCGGACAGCCGCAGCCCAGCGACGACGATCATGATGCCGAGCAGCAGCGTGATGGTGTCGAGGTCGATCGCGCGGACCGCGTCCTCGAGGGGTAGCGCGCCAGAGACGACCATCAGGCAGGCGCCCACCAGCGCCACGCCGGCCCGATCGATGCTAAGCCCGGGTATCTTGCCGAGGGCAAGCGCGAGATAGCTGGCGGCGAAGATGACGCCGGCGGCGACCTTGCGCGTATCGGCATCGAGCCTGGGGCTGGCCGGCAGCACGCCCGGCGCCACTGCGGCGATCAGGGCGATGGCGATGACGAGGCCGACCAAGGCAATGCCCACCACCGCGGACCAACGACGTCGCCAGAAGGGTGGAGCCGTCTTCGGCTGTCGTTTCCCGGGGCCGGCCGTCGTCGAGGTGGGCGGAGTATCCCGCATATTTCCCGTCTATCACTCCAGCCTCGGTTTATCTTGTTTTACCTGCCTTGGCCGGTCACCTCTCCGCTACAGACCAGCTGCCAGATCTCGTGGCCAAACTCTGGCTGAACCCCCGGGACGGCTGTGCCTCGGCGATCCAGGAATCCGTATGCGACATAACGATTCCCCTTTTATTAGGAATAGTCAGCTATTTACCCGCCACTCTCCACTATCTGACGTCGCCGCCGGCAGCTTCCCGTACCGCCCGAGGACAAACCGGGCAACCCGCGCCAGGAACGGCGCTGTCGTCGGGCGCCTTAACCGCTTGTCGTAGCCAGCAAAGTGGCGGTCGTTCTCGAACAGGCACAACTCCATCAGCACGGCCGGGCTGACTTCCTGGCCGCTGATCGCCTTGCCGCTGTTGAGGGTGAAATTAGCGTTTTGTGCCTTCGGCTTGCCGCCGCCGTTCATGCCGCGGGCGATGCCGATCCGTTTCCACACCAGGGAGACCCATACCGCAGCCACCCGCAGATCGAAGGCCGGCCGGCGCCACAACTTCAGGTGCGCTCGGCGCCAGGCCAGCCAATTGGCGAACAGCAGAATGTGCCGGCACTCTTCCTGCATCACCGGCTCGAAAGTCTCGACCAACTCGGGCGGAAAGAAGCCCGATTGTTTCGCCATGTCGGGATCGGCGAGCGATCGGGCATAGGTAGCCATACGCAGCCGCGCCTTGCTTTCGGTCTGCACCGCGATGTCCCAGATCGGCCAGGCGATGAGCCGCGCCAGCGCTGGCGGGTCGAGTTTCGGCCACTCTATGATGGCCGGCTTGTACGGATTGAAGGTCTCGTGGAACATGCGGCAAGTAGCCCGCGGTGCACCACCGAGTCCGGCTCCAGCCTGCCCGGTTCCGGGCTGGTCCAGTGCCGCGCCGCATGGTCCGCCGCCTGGATGGTCGCGGCATCCGCGATCATCGTCCGCTGTCCTCGAGCAGCGCCTGTACCCCTGTCTGGCTCTTCCCCGATCAGCGTTCGACGCAGAGCGCCACGCCCATGCCGCCGCCGATGCACAGCGCCGCCAGACCCTTCCTGGCGTCGCGCCGTCCCATCTCGTGCAGCAGGGTGATCAGCACGCGCGCGCCCGAAGCGCCGATCGGGTGGCCGATGGCAATCGCGCCGCCGTTCACGTTCACCTTCGCGGTGTCCCAGCCCATCTCCTTGTTCACTGCGCAGGCCTGAGCGGCGAAGGCCTCGTTGGCCTCGATGAGGTCGAGGTCATCGGCCTTCCACCCGGCACGGGCCAGCGCCTTGCGGCTGGACGGGATCGGCCCGGTGCCCATCACCGCCGGATCGACGCCGGCGGTCGCGAAGGAGGCGATGCGAGCCAATGGGGCGATACCGCGCCTGGCCGCCTCGGCGGCTGACATCACCACCAGCGCGGCGGCGCCGTCGTTGATGCCGCTGGCGTTGCCGGCGGTCACCGTTCCGTCCTTGGCGAACGCCGGGCGCAGCCGGGCCATAGTCTCGGCGCTGGCATCGTGGCGGATGAACTCGTCGTCACCGACCATCACGTCGTCCTTGCGGCTTTTCACCGTCACCGGGATGATTTCGTCGGCAAATTTGCCGGCTTTCTGCGCCGCGGAGGCCTTCTGCTGACTGGCCAGCGCAAAGGCATCCTGTTCATCGCGGGTAATCTGGTACGCCTTGGCCACGTTCTCGGCGGTGGTGCCCATGTGGTAGCCATGAAAGGCGTCCCATAGCCCGTCCTTGATCATGGTGTCGATGAAGGCCAGATCGCCCATCTTCTGGCCGGTGCGCAGATAAGCGGCGTGCGGCGACAGACTCATGCTTTCCTGCCCGCCGGCCACCACGATGGCACTCTCGCCACTGCGCACCTGTTGCGCCGCCAGCGCGACCGCCCGCAGGCCCGAGCCGCACACCTGGTTGATACCGAAGGCGGTCGCTTCGTCCGGAATGCCGGCCATGCGGGCAGCCTGACGGGCCGGGTTCTGGCCCTGCGCGGCCGACAGCACTTGGCCGAGGATGACCTCGTCGATGTCACCCGGCTCCAGCTTCGCGCGCGCGATGGCGGCCTTGATCGCCACGCTGCCCAGCAGATGTGCCGGCATCGTGCCAAAGGCCCCATTGAAACTACCGACGGGGGTGCGGGCGGCAGCGACGATGACGATGTCGTCCATACTGGTCTTCTCCCTGCGGTTCTGGGCCAGTCGCTCCGCGGGCCGGCGAGACGCGCCGGCACGTCATTGCGCTATTATGGTGCGTTCTGGCGCCCGTGCCAGGGGCGAACCGAAACAACGCCCCGGGTCAGAGTCCGCGCACCCACGCCAGCAGCGGCCGCCACAGCGCCGCCTCCGCCCGCGCCCCGGCCACCATGCCGATATGGCCGACGGCCGGCTCGTGCAGCACCGCGTCGCGGATCCGCATTGCCAGCGGCCGCGCGCTCTCGGGCGGAACGATACGGTCACGCGCCGGCACGGCGACGAAACAGGGCAGGTCGAGCGCGGCCGGCGAAACCGCCAGCCCCGCCACCGTCCAGGTGCCACGGGCCGGCTTGTTGGCGCCGTACCAGCCGGTCAGGCATTCCCGCGCCACCGGGGCGGCCAGCGGCAGCGTGTTGGCGGATACCATCGCCGGCTCCAGCAGCGGCGCCAACCTGGCCAACTGGGTAGCACGTTCGGGGCCGGCGGCGTGGAAGTCCCACGGCGTCGCCAGAAGCGCCAGCGCCGCCACCAAGTCCGGCCGACGCTGCGCCGCGGCGACGGCCAGCGTCCGCCCATGCAGTAGCCGGCTGCCACCCTCAGTCCACAGAACGGGCGGAGCAGGCAGGTCGCGCCGCCAGGGGTGGCGGCGATAGGCAGCTATGCCAGCGATCAATTCGCGGTCCTGGCGTGCCGCTTCCATCAGCACGGCGTGGGCGAAGGCCCCGGGCTCACCGGCAGCCTGGCGCTGCACGGCCTCGACGATAGCCCGCGCCTGCTCAGCGGCGGTGTCGCTCCAGCCCAGCCACACGCCGTGACGCGTTCACGGTGGCGCTCGACTTCAACATCGCCAGCATCAGATGCAGCAGCAGCGGGCGTGGACCGCGGCGCGGTGGCGAGGGAACCTCGCCTGGAATCATCCGCCAGCCCCCGCGACAAGCCGCCGATCACCGCACCAGCGGCACCCGCCCACAGCGAGAGCAGCACGCACCAAGCCTCCTGCGCCTCGCGATCCACCGTGAGTGCCGCCAACTCGCTCTGCCATAGGGTGATCCAGTCCCGCGCCAAGTCGTGCAGGTCCTCGCTGGCCGCCTCTTCCGGCGGCGGATCGGACCGATCGCCTTCCGTCATGCATCATCCACCCTCCCGCGCGGGCACGGAATCGCTCCCGTGCGACAGCAAAGCAGAGCCCGCGGGCTTTTGGATGTTGCGGCGCGGCATGCTAGCGTTCGTCACAGGCTTGAAGCATATCCCTATCATCGGCCAGCGCCCCAGGGGGCAAAATGTCGCAGACAGCCCGGACCAACGGCAGCACATCTTCCGGCGGGAAGCCCCCCGTCGTCGTGAAGAAATACGCGAATCGACGCTTGTACAACACCGAAAGCTCTAGCTACATCACGCTCGACACGCTGGCCGGCATGGTGCGCCAAGACCGCGACTTTGTCGTCTACGACGCCAAGACGGGCGACGATATTACCCGCAGCGTGCTGACGCAGATCATTGTCGAGGAAGAAAGCAAGGGCAGCAACCTGCTGCCCACCGGTTTCCTGCGCCAGTTGATCGGTTTCTATGGCGATTCCATGCAATCCGTGCTGCCGCGCTACCTAGAACAGGCGCTGACCACCTTCGCACGCCAACAGGAACAGGTTCGCTTCGCCATGAAGCAGACCATGGGCAACTTCTTTCCGTTCGGCATCGAGGAAGTGAGCAAGCAGAATACGGTGATGATCGAACGCGCCATGAGCCTGTTCTCGCCCTTCTACCATCCGCCCGATGGCAGCGCCCCATGCCCGGCGGCCACCGTGCAGGAAGAACTCTCGACCCTTCGCGACGAGGTGGACAGCCTGCGTCGCCAGCTGGCGGAAGCACAGCGGGCCGTCTCCGAATCGGCCGCGAGCACGATTCCGGCAGAGGCCAGCAAGAATATGATCAAATCGGCTGACCAATAAATTCCCCGAACGACCAACACCAAACTGATCCGACTCGACACTGCCCTTGCGTGGACGTTCATGTGTGGCTTTGTTGGGCCGGTGCGGTTTACGCCCCGTCGAGGGCGGCATGCTGGAGTTGTCCGCTGTCTTCGGCAGCATGCCGAACTTGACTTTCAGCGCCGCAACCCGCTTCGTCAGCGCTCTGGACCTGCGACCAGAGCACACGGATCAGCGCATCCCTCCCATCATGCGGCAGCCGACTGAGATCGGGACGCTGGGTCACCCACAGCTGAATCGCATGCCTCGCGGCTACGGCAAGCGATCTTCACACCGCCCAAACGCATTCGTCCCGACAAGAGAGATCATCAGATACCAAGAGCGTGATCGCTGAGCCAGAATCGTCAGAGGACATGAATCACCCACTCAAACAATGAATTGGCTGTCACGAAACTTTGCCGCCCGCCCCGCCTCAATACTGCCGGAACAGCGCCACCAGCCTTCCCTGTACCTTCACCCGGTCGGCTGGGAAGATGCGGGTCTCGAAATCCTTGTTGGCCGGCTCCAGCGCAATCGAGTTAACGCCGCGCCGGCGCAGCCGCTTCAGCGTTACCTCGGTATCGTCGATCAACGCTACCACTATCTGGCCAGTCTCCGCCGTCTCGCCCTTGCGGATGATCACCGTGTCGCCGTCCAAAATGCCGGCATTGAGCATCGATTCGCCGGCAACCTCCAACGCGAAATGCTCGCCGCTGCCCAGGATCGCCAGCGGCACTTCGATATGCGTGCCGTTGTCGCGCAAGGCCTCGATCGGCAGACCAGCGGCGATGCGGCCATACAGCGGCAATTGCACCGCCCCCGCCTCATTCGCAGCCCGCACCCCGGCCAGCCGCCCGGTGAAGTCGCCGTGGATAACGGTGGGGGCGAAACCAGGCGTCTCGTCCTCCGTCCCCTCCACCATTGCGCCGTGCGGCGTCATCGCGTCGGGCAGACGCACCACCTCCAGCGCCCGCGCCCGGTGGTGGCGGCGGCGCAGAAAACCTCTTTCTTCCAGTGCCGAAATCAGCCGGTGGATGCCCGACTTCGACTTCAGCTGCAGCGCCTCCTTCATCTCCTCGAAACTGGGCGAGAAACCGGTGGTCGTGAGGTGTCGCTCGATGAAGATGAGTAGCTCGTGTTGCTTGCGCGTCAGCATACAGGTCGACTCCCCAGGAACGCCGTCACCATCGTGGGTGGGATGGAACAAACCAGCAACTGACCGAATGTTCTATATAAGTTCCGATGACCGCGTCAAGCGTCTGTAGCGACGCCAGGCGGCGCTGCTACAACCCCAACGTATCCAGCCGGATGATCGGCACCATCGCCCCCGTCAGCAGCGCCGGAGCGTGGGGCGAGCGCAGGATGAGCGCATTGGCCTGGGCCAGGACGCGCAGCATGGCCGAATCCTGGCGTGGGAAGGCAGTCACCACCAGCGTCCCGTCCTCGCGCCGCGCGAGCGTGGCGCGCAGATGGTCGGCCCGGCCGTCGTTGGCGGTCAGCGGGGCGCCAAGTACGGCCTGCACCACCGGCGGGACTTCGCCGGGCAGACCGGACAGGCGCTCGATTGCCGGCAGCAGGAACACGATGCCACACACCAGCGAAGACACCGGGTTGCCGGGCAGCCCGATCATCGGCACATCGCCCAGGCGGCCGTGGATCAGCGGCTTGCCCGGGCGCATGGCAACGGTCCAGAAATCCACCTCCAGCCCACGGTCGCTCAGCGCTGATTGCACCAGGTCGTGCTCACCCACACTGGCCCCGCCGGTGGTCACCAACATGTCCATGCCGCGNNGCGGCATCGGCCGCCGCCGCCAGCGTGGCACGGTCGTCCAGCGCCACCGGCAACACCACCGGCTGGCCACCGCAGGCCCGCACCAGCGCGGCCAGTGCGTGCGAGTTGGAACTGACGATACCGCCAGGCGGGATGGGCTCGCCGGGCAGGACGATCTCGTCGCCCGTCGCAAGAATAGCCACGCGCGGGCGCCGATGCACCAGAAGCCATGGGTGGTTGCCGGCGGCCAGCAGGCCGATATCCCTAGAATTCAGCAATTTGCCAGCCCGAACTAATACATCGCCGCAGGCGAAATCCTGCCCGGCGCGGCGAATCCAGCGACCTTGCGTCACCGCTTCCTTCACCGTCACGCACTCGCCTTCGCGGTCCGCGTCCTCCACCAGCAACACGGCGTCCGCGCCCGCCGGCATGATACTGCCGGTAAAGATGGACAACGCTTCGCCAGGGTGCAGCGTGCCCTCCCAGGGGTGTCCCGCCGGGGCGCTGCCTACCACGGTCAGCGACGACCCCGGCGATCCGTCGGATGCGTCTATGGCATAACCATCCATCGCCGAAACATCGCGCGGGGGCTGGGTCACGCGGGCCGTCACCGGCACGGCCGTCACCCGCCGCCAGGCCTCGGCCAGCGCCACCACCTCGGCGGCGGTCGGGCGCAGCGGAGCCAGGATGCGGGCGCGTGCCTCCTCGAGGCTGATCATGCCGCTAGTCCTGCCGGAACGTGCCGGACTTGCCGCCCGACTTGGCCACCACCCGCAGCGCCTCGATACGCATGCCGCGATCCACCGCCTTGCACATGTCGTAAACCGTCAGCGCCGCCACCGAAGCAGCGGTCAGCGCCTCCATCTCCACCCCGGTCCGCCCGGTGGTCTGCACCGTCACCTCGATTGCCACCGCATCGTCGCCCTCAGGGGCAAGGTCCACCCGCACCGAAGTGAGCGGCAGCGGATGGCAGAGCGGAATCAGGTCGGCGGTGCGTTTGGCGCCCATGATGCCGGCCAGCCGGGCCACCCCGAGCACATCGCCTTTGGCAGCGCTGCCGGCGCGGATCATCGCTAGCGTTTCCGCCCGCATCATCACACGCACCCGGGCGGTGGCGGCGCGCCGGGTTTCCGGCTTGCCGCCCACGTCCACCATGACGGCTTGGCCGGCCGCGTCGAAATGCGTGAAGCCGGCGCTCACGATGCGATCCCGAGCAGCGCCCGAGTGGCCGAGGCCACATCGTCCTGACGCATCAGGCTCTCGCCGACCAGGAAGGCGCCGACGCCAAGCCCGACGAGCCGGCGCAAATCGTCGTGGGTGCGCAGACCGCTCTCCGCGATCAGGAAACGGTCTGGGGGCACCTGCAGCGCGAGCGTCTCGGTGACCGATACATCGGTCTGCAACGTCTTGAGATTACGGTTGTTAATGCCGATCAGCTTGGTCTGCAACCCGAGCGCGCGATCGAGTTCGCGGCGATCGTGCACCTCGGCCAGCACATCCATGTCGAGCGACCGCGCGAGCGCCTCCAGCTCGACCGCCAGTTCATCGGTTAGGGCCGCAAGGATAATCAGGATGCAGTCCGCTCCCATCGCCCGGCTTTCGTACACCTGCCAGGGATCGAGGACGAAATCCTTGCGCAACACCGGCAGGCCAACCGCGGCACGGGCGGCCTTAAGGTCGTCGGGACAGCCCTGGAAGAACGGTACATCGGTCAGCACCGACAGACAGGCGGCGCCCCCCTCCTGATAGGCCCGGGCCAGTGCGGCGGGATCGAAGTCGGCGCGGATCAGCCCGCCCGAGGGCGACGCCTTCTTGATCTCCGCGATCAACCCGAGTTTTCCGTCCGCCACCGCCTGCATCAGCGCGGCGCCGAAGCCGCGCGGCGACTCGGTCTGGGCATACGCGCGGTTGCGTATCGCCTCCAGGCTGGTCAGTGCCTTGCGCCGCTCCAAATCCGCGCGCGTCTCGGCGCAGATCCGCCGCAGCGCGTCGCTTTCGGTCATGGTTACAGGCTCGGTCATGCGGTCTCCCGTCGTAGCGTCTCCAGCGCGGCCAGTGCCGCGCCGCCGTCAAGCGAGGTGGCGGCGAGTACCGCACCCGCGCGCAGATCGTCCACCCGCCCGGCCACGATGAGGCCCGCGGCGGCGTTCAGCAGTACCGTATCGCGATAGGGCCCGCCGGCGCCTCGCAGCAAGGCGAGCAGCGCGCCGGCGTTCACCGCCGCGTCGCCGCCGCGGATGGCGGCAATCGGCGCGCGGGCCAGGCCGGCCTCTTCCGGGCTCACGGTGAAGGAGCGGATGGCACCGTCGCGCAGTTCCACCACCTGGTTCTCGCCGGCCACGGTCAGTTCATCCAGGCCCTGGCCGTGCACCAGCCAGCAACACTCGGTACCCAGCGAAGCCAGAGTTTCGACCATCGGGCGCGCCCAGGCCGGGTCAAACACGCCGGTAAGCTGGCGCCGCACCTCGGCCGGATTGGCTAGTGGGCCGAGCAGGTTGAAGATAGTGCGCATACCCAGTTCGACCCGCGGGCCAGCGGCGTGGCGCAGGGCTGCGTGGTGGCGCGGGGCGAACAGGAAGGCGCAATGGGCGGCGCGCAGGATGCCAGGCAGGCGGTCGAGCGGTACATCAACGTTCACCCCCAGCGCGGTCAGCACGTCGGCCCCGCCGGTGCGCGACGACAACGCCCGGTTGCCGTGCTTGGCCACCGGCACTTTCAGCCCGGCCAGCACGAAAGTGACGGCGGTGGAGACGTTCAACGTGCTGGCGTTATCGCCGCCCGTACCGCACACATCGATCGCATCCGCCGGCGCTTCCACCCGGGTCATGCGCGCCCGCATGGCGCGCACCGCGCCCGTGATCTCCGCCACCGTCTCGCCGCGTACTCGCATGGCCATGAGCAGCCCGGCGATCTGCGCCGGCGTGGCCTCGCCGGACATGATCACGCCGAAAGCCGCCTCGGACTCCTCGACGGCAAGGGTTTCGCCCGTGGCGAGGCGAGCAAGGACGGTCTTGAGGTTGACGGACAAGTCGGTCTCCGGCGGCTTCAGGCGGCGCGGGCCGAGGCGGGCACGTTGCTGCCGCGGGCAATCGCCAGGAAATTGCCGAGGATGCGGTGGCCGTATTCGCTGGCGATGCTCTCCGGGTGAAACTGCACCCCGAATACCGGCAGGGTGCGGTGGCGCAGTCCCATTATGAGCCCGTCGGCGGTGCGCGCGGTTTCCGCCAGCACCGGTGGCAGCGTGTCACGCTTCACCACCAGACTGTGGTAGCGAGTGGCCTCGAAGGGGCTCGGCACGGTGGAGAAGATGTCGGTGCCGTCGTGCAGCACTGGCGAGATCTTGCCATGCATCGGCGCCGGTGCCCGCACCACCTCGCCGCCGAAGGCCTGGCCAATCGCCTGGTGGCCGAGGCACACGCCAAGGATGGCAATGCGCCCGGCAGCGGCAGCGATCAGATCGAGGCAGATGCCTGCCTCGTTCGGCGTGCAGGGACCGGGCGACAACACGATCGCCTCCGGCGCGAGTGCCAGCGCCTCGGCCACACTCAGCCGGTCGTTGCGGCGCACGTCGCAATGCGCCCCCAGATCGCCGAGGAAGTGGACAAGATTGAAGGTGAAGCTGTCGTAGTTGTCGATCAACAAAATCATGGCACTATCCTGCGCGGCGATAACGGGACGGTCAAACCGGCGGCCCGTGCCCCGCGCCGATCCCGGGCGAGCGTAAAGAGGACGCCTGTTCAATCGCATGACCGCGGTTCTGGCAGAAGCGAAAAATCGGGGCTAGGGCTGTGACGGATAGGGTGACCTTGCCACATCGGACGTCACCATGCCGCAATTCTCTCCCCGCCGTTCCCGTTCTCGCCGAAGGCGCTTTTTGTCTGCCGGCACGGTGCTGTGCCTTGTCCTCATGGACGGCCTCGCGGCCGGTGCCGCGCAGCCGGGCGGCTCGGCATGCCTGGGCTTCCTCTACCCACCCTTGCCGCCGGCGGCAAAGCGCACCGCTTCTTCGGCCGCGCGCATCAGCGACTGCGCTTTCTGCCGAGTTTCCTCGTATTCGGCCTGCGGGTCCGAATCGGCGACGATGCCGGCGCCGGCCTGCACATACATGGTGCCGTCCTTCACCACCGCCGTGCGCAGCCCGATGCAGGTATCCATCGTGCCGTTGGCGGCGAAATAGCCGATGCAGCCGGCGTAGATGCCCCGCCGGGTCGGCTCCAGCTCCTCGATGATCTCCATCGCCCGCACCTTCGGCGCCCCGGTCAGCGTGCCGGCCGGGAACCCGGCGGCCAGCGCGTCGATGGCGTCCAACCCTTCGCGCAGCGTGCCTTGCACGTCCGAGGCGATGTGCATGACATGGC
>PLTJ01000081.1 GCA_003164455.1 Acetobacteraceae bacterium | reverse complement strand
CGTGACCGCCCTCGGCACCGGCCTTGGTACGGCATTCACGACGGTAACTTCCAAGCTCTAAACCTGGCTCTGCGGGGCGCCTTCGCACGAAGGCGCCGCACCTGCCCTCTCTACTCAAGGCACGTTCTTTCATCAAGGAAATGGCAGCAGTTAATTGCCGCCAACTCCCCCCACCGGAGACAAACCAATGTTCGCATATCTGATGACCTGGATGCAACTGAGGACCGATCGGCGCGCCGTGACGGCCATNNCGGTACGGCATTCACCACGGTAACTTCCAAGCTCTAAACCTGGCTCTGCGGGGCGCCTTCGCACGAAGGCACCGCATTCGCCTTCTCTACTCAAGACACCATCTTTCATCAAGGAAATGGCAGCAGTTAATTGCCGCCAAATTCCCCCCACCGGAGACAAACCAATGCTCGCATATCTGATGACCTGGATGCAACTGAGGGCCGATCGGCGCGCCGTGACGGCCATCGAATACGGCCTGATCGCCTCCTTGGTCGCCGTCGCCATCGTCACCGCCGTGACCGCCCTCGGCACCGGTCTCGGTACGGCATTCACCACGGTAACTGCGGCTCTCTAAACCTGGCTGTGCACGGCGTTTTCCTCAGAAGGCGCCGTACTTGCCTTTTCTGACCGCGGCTGGATCTATCATCGAGGAGATGGCGGCAGCCGATTGCCGCCGGCTCCCACCAACGGAGTTAAACCCGTGTTCGAATATCTGATGATTTGGATGCCGCCAAGGACAGATCGTTGCGCTGCACGGGTGCTTGATTACGGCACAATCGCGGCATTGATCGTGTGGACCATCGGCACCGTCGTCGCGCTCGTCGACACCAATGTCACCGCGACGTTCGCCATCTTGGGCGCCCGGATCTAACCAAATCGGCCGTATGCGGCGCTTTCGCATTCAGACCCGATGGAGAATGCTCGTGTCACAGACATATGGTGATCAGCCGATCACGGATGCCTCGCCCGGTGCCGCGTCAGCCTTCTCGACCATTCAGGTCGGCAAGGCCGATAGCGCGGTGGGCAAGGGAGCGGGCATTGCCAACGGAACCACCCTGCGAATCGCCTCCATCAGCACGGATATTGCCGACAGAGTCGCATCTGCGTACCACCCCCAACAGGCCGACCATCGAGACGCTCCGATAATGCCAGGCATCGCGATCGATGTTCCTTCCGAGACTGACATGATTGGTGCGGCCACTGTTTCCAGGATGCTGACAAGCAGCCGGGCTATCCCGGTTGCTTTGGCCCGGAAGGGAAAATTGGTCTTCGCCAATGCCGCGTTCCTGGAATTATTCCACGCCAACGTAAGTATCGTCGGAATGGCCATAACCGACTTGATCGCCTCACATGGCCACGCAGCCATGGGCAAGCTGCTGTCCGATCCCATAGAGACGCAAGTAACCTTTCAGGAGCGCGCGATCCGGCTCGACGGCTCGTCGTTCGACGTCGAACTGCTGATGGCTTGCGAAACGCTCGACGGCGTTCCGACACTCTGTGTGTTCGCAGCGGATGTCACCTGGCGCCGATTGTTTGAGAAGCATTTGAGCAGCCTTGCCTTCACCGACACGCTGACGGGATTGCCGAACCGGGCACGGATATTGGACCGGTTGCGAAATGCCATCGTCGAGGCTCGGGGCAATAATTCGGGGCTCGCGGTGTTCATGGCGGATCTGGACGGCCTGAAGCGCACCAACGACACGTTCGGACACCAGACAGGCGACGTCGTCCTCCAGGTGTTAGCACAGCGCTTTCAGGAATGTATGCGGGACCACGACATGCTGGCCCGGCTCGGCGGAGACGAATTCTGCGTGGTGTTGCCGAAGATCAGAAAGCGCAGCCAGGCCGAGGCGATTGCTGCCCGCCTTGTCGAGGTTGCCCGGCAGCCGATTTCCATCAATGACCAGAACATCTGCGTCGGGGTCAGCGTTGGAATTGCCCTGTTTCCCGCCCATGGCACCACAGGGGATGCGCTGATCGCCGCATCGGACGCGGCCCTTTATGAAGCGAAGAGAGGCGGCCGGAGCTGCTTCGCCGTCGCATCCGTGCCGGTTCATATGTTGGCAGTTTCCTTGCCGCTGATCATTTGGTCCGCCGCCTACGATGTCGGCATTGAGATGATTGACAAGGAGCATCGGCAGCTCGCGAAACACGTGAATGACTTTGCCTCTTCCCTGAGACGTGGAGACGATCCAGCCACAATCGCGGACAAGCTGGCAGCGCTGTTTTCATACACGCAGTACCATTTCGAGAGCGAAGAGCGCCTCATGCTGGCGCACGGGTTCGCGGACGCTGCCACCCATCGGGAGATCCACGCGCGCTTCCTCGACGACCTCCGCAGCTTTTCGGTGGGGTGTGACACGCGCAGTCTGAGCCTGACCACGAGATTCCTACAGGAATGGCTGCTGCGGCACATCGACGGAGCGGACCGCAAACTGGCCACGGAGCTCAGAGCCCGCGGCGTTCACTGAGCAGTCACCGGTATGCTTTCAATCGCACCACGACACCCTTATGGTCGTGTCCGAGAGGTTCTTGGCCTCCTTCTCGATCATGTTCCGGGCGACATCGCGATCTTCTCTGTGGCCTTGACCTGACCGCGTCGGAGACGGCGACGTACAGCGAAGGCTGAGGCTCCGTGGATCGAAGCCTTTCCTCGCATTTGTGCACAATCGGCGCCAGGTTTTACCGGTCTGGGTAATCTCTGTCTCGACGAGATTACCCATAGACGAGGGCGCGAAGGCATGGGCCACATGAACCTCGGCGCAGATGCTCCTCCAGTCCGGTCGGCCACCGCGCACATTTAAAAGCACTTCCGTGGCCTGGCTTCTGCCAAAAGAGCCCGGTCGGCTCCATCCAGCCAAACTACTGTCAGGCGCCGGCCGCAAGCCATCGCCAATCGCGTCGGTGGCCAAGGGCTCCCGACAGTTGACGAGTAACAAGAAGCGGTTGGGCGGCGTGAGGTCCGGGCTGGGTGGCTGGATCAGAACGATATCAGCACGGCTCTTGCGCCGGGTGCCGTAGCTACGTAGAGTGTTATCGAATGGTCGCGGGCAGACACGTTTCGGTAGAATGTATAGCATTCTTTTTTCGAATCGGATGCCCGGCTTGAAACATCAAAATGGTCATATCCATTGTGAGAGGTCAAAGATGCTGCCGATTCCAAAAAACGACCCAGAGACCTACAGCCAGATCCAGGAAATGGCTCGAAAGTTCGCCGACAACGTCATCCGTCCGGTTGCCGCGACATTGGACAGGGACGAGAGCTTTCCCAAACACATCTACGCGCAAATGGGTGAGTTGGGACTATTCGGCATTTCCGTGCCGGACACGCTTGGCGGCGTGGGACTTGATACATACGCCTATGCCATCGTCATGGAGGAGCTTTCGCGCGGCTATGCATCCGTCGCCGACCAATGCGGGCTGATCGAATTGATCGGAACGCTGCTGACCAAGTTCGGTTCGCCCGGACAGAAGTCAGCCTGGATCGACAATGTGATTTCTGCCCGCAAGTTGGTAGCCTATTGCATAACCGAAGCCGAGGGTGGCTCCGACGTCTCCGGCATCCGGACCACAGCGGTCAGACGTGGCACCGGCTGGCTGCTCAACGGCGGCAAAATCATGATCCATAATGCGCCAGTTGCCGATGTGGGTTTCGTACTCGCGCGAACCGATCCCGCAGCGAGCCACCGGGGCATGTCGATCTTTATCGTTCCGTTCGATGCACCTGGCGTCGACCGGGGACCAAAAGAGCACAAGATGGGCCAGCGTGGCAGCCAGATCGGTTCGCTCAACTTCGAAAATGTGGAACTCTCCGAGGATGCTCTGCTTGGTGAGGAAGGTCGCGGCTTTTACATGATGATGAACGTATTGGAAAAAGGCCGCGTTGGGATCGCCGCGCTCGCAGTGGGCATCGCTCAGGCCGGGCTGGAAGCGGCGCTCGACTATGCCCAGGTACGCAAGCAATTCGGCCATCCGCTCTTCGAGAATCAGGGAATTCAGTGGATGTTGGCCGACATGGTCAAGGAGATAACGGCTGCCCGCGCGCTTGTGCATCGCGCTGCAATCATGATCGACAATGGCGAGCCTGCGAACGCCGCCTGTTCGATGGCCAAGTGTTTTGCCAGCGACATGGCAGTGGCCCAGACATCAAATGCTGTGCAAATATTTGGCGGGTCGGGATACATCCGGGGCATCGAGGTCGAGAGACTCTATCGCGACGCCAAGATCTGCCAGATCTACGAAGGAACTAATCAGATTCAGCGAACGGTGATTGCTCGCGAACTGCTCAGGAATGGAGCGCGGATTTGACAGGATACGCGGTGCTCATCGCCGGATCGAGCCGAGGTATCGGAAAAGGGATCGCTCTTTCGCTCGCCTCGGAGGGATTCGCCATTGGCGTCGATGATCTGACTCACGACGCGAACGTCGAGCAGACGTTGTCCGCGTGCTCGACGAGGTGGAGGCGGCGCCGGGGCCGCTGACGACATTGGTAAATAACGCCGGGGTTGGCGTGTTGCGCCGTGCGGTTGGCACCCTTCGGCATCGATTGCGTTGATCCCGCGTTTTTGACGCCGTCCCCCTGCCGTCAGCGTATCGCGCTGCCTCTACGTATTCACCCAGACGAGGATATGGGTCCCCACCAGGCATACCGCGCCGTCCTGGTTGGTGATCTCGACACGGCTGCGCGTCCTGGCAGTCTCGTCGTCAACTTCCTCGACCACGTAGCGCGCGGTCAGCGTGTCTCCGATAAACACCGGACGGACGAATCGTATGCGGTCATAGCCTGCCGAGACCAGCGTGCCAGTGGCGCCGCGCTCGACCGACCGGTGTGAGATGATCGACGCTGTCGTTGACGACAGCCCCATCACCAGCGCGCCGTGCGCGATGCGCCGCCCGAACGCGGTCTTCGCGGCATATGCTTCGTCGACATGCACCGGATCACAGTCGCCGCTGATCTTGGAAAACATATCGATGTCGTCGGCCGTGATCGTCTTGCTGAATTCCGCCTGCTCGCCCGGCGACAGGAAGGTGCGATGTGCGTCGTTCATGCCGTAGTCTCCATGCCTTGCAGGCGCGCCAATACGGCGCGCGGGGGGTGAGGCGGCAGCCGGGTGGCGAGCCCCATCGGCGCGTCGCTGAACAACGCCGCATCCATCAGCTTCAGGTCCGGTGAGACAGACGGACGGAAGCCCATCACGCCGAGTACGTCGGCCTCCAGATCCGTTCCCGGCGCGATTTCGATCAACTCCGGCCCTTCGGGGCCGAGCCGGAACACCGCACGCTCGGTCACGTAAAGGATCTGCTGCCCACATTCCCGTGCATAGGGGCCGGAAAACGTGATCTGCTCAACCTGCGCTACGGCCTTGGCTGCTCCGTTGGCCGTCAGCGTACCGCCGAATATCACCTTGCGGGCGCCCTGGCTTATGTTGATGAAGCCACCCGGCCCGACGAGGCGCCCACCAAAACGGGAGACATTGACGTTGCCCGCGACATCGAATTCCGCGAAGGACAGGAACGCGAGATCGAGACCCCCGCCATCGTAGAAATCGAACTGGTAAGGCTGATCGACCTGCGCATCCGGCGAGCTGGCTGCCCCGGGCTCCTTGCTGCTGGGGGCGCCCCCGATATTACCCTGCTCGTTGGTCAGGCAAACTCGGGCCAAAACGCCTTCCTCGGCAGCTATATTGGCGATGCCGGTTGAGATGCCGGAGCCCAGATTGCAGATCGCGCCTTCGAACAATTCCATCGCGCCACGCCGCGCTATCACCCGTCGTGGGCCTGCCGGCAAGCGCGGGATGTCCGACAGGTTGACGCGCAAATGCCCGGAATAGGCTGGGTTGTCCTGCGTCGCATAGGTCTGCCACTGGTTCGGATCGACGACCAGAACATCGACCAGGATGCCGGGAATTTTCACCATCTTCGGATGCAGACTGCCGCGCGGTACAATGCGCTTGACCTGCGCCACGACAAGGCCCCCGCAGCGCCGGGCGGCCTGCGCCATGGACAGCATCTCCAATGTGACCGCTTCGTGCTCCATCGAGATGTTGCCTTCCTCGTCCGCGGCCGAGCCACGCACGAAGACGACGTCGACATGAAACGGCTTGTAGAACAGATACTCCTCACCGCGGAATTGCACGTTTTCAACCAGATCCTCGGTCGCCCGCCGGTTCTGCCGGCCACCCCCCAGCCTCGGATCGATGAAAGTATGCAGCCCCACCTTGGTCATCAGCCCGGGACGTCCGGCCGCCATCTCGCGCATGAGCTGCGACATCACGCCCTGTGGCAGGCTGTAGGCCTCGAACTTCTCGTCCAAGGCCATCCGCGCTTCGCTGGGGCAGTCGACGTAGGTGCCTGTGACCACGCGTTTGAGCAACCCATCCTGCGCCAGATGTCCCATCCCACGCGCCTTGCCGTCGCCGAGCCCGACCGGGTGCAGGACGGTCAGGGCGCGGGGCTGGCCGGTCTCACGGTAGCGCACGCCGAGTGCTGCCAGCAGAGCATCCGGCACGGCGTGGCCGCTACCCGAGCCGCCGACCAGCAGCGTGTCTTCGGTGCGGACCAAGGCGGCTGCCTGGGCGGCGGTCATGCGAATCATGGCGCACTCTCTCGAACAGTGGACGATCCGGGGAAATGGCAAGCGGCCGCGAGACTATGTGCGATGAACAGATTGAACAGGCCAAGCCGTTCACACGAGGATAGCCCGATCACTGCTGAATGTAGCCTGACGGTCATTGCCTGTTAGCAGCATACGCAGCCCCCCTGCCCGCTGCAAGGGCGGTGTTGCGAAAGGGCTTCCGGAACCGGAGCGATGACAACACCGCCCTTGCAGCGGACATCGGGGCTGCGTAGCGTACCATCCGGCGATGACCGTCACGCGCGTTTCGATGGCGAACGGGACATCTCAGATGCAGGGAGGACGACATGGCGGCCGTGGACGGTGACATCCGGGTGGAGATCGGCGCGGGAATGGCGGAGCTGGTGATCGACCGGCCGACCAAGCATAACGCGGTGACCCCGGCCATGGCACGCAAACTCCAGACGCTGGCGCGCGGGCTGGACGAGAACGACGACGTGCGGGCGGTGCTGCTGCGCGGCGAAGGCGAGCGCGCGTTCTGCTCCGGCAGCGATCTCAATTCCTTGGCGGCCTATCCGTCGGCCTGGCATTTTCGCAACCGGGTGGAATACGCCAACGTCATCCGCCTGATACGCAAGCCGGTGGTGGCGGCGCTCCAGGGATGGACGCTGGGCGGTGGGGCTGAAATGGCGCTGGCGGCCGATCTGCGCATTGCCGCCGAGACGACGCGCTTCGGCTTTCCCGAGGTGCAGCGGGGCTGGGTTGGCGGCGGCGGCGCGTCGCAGATTTTGCCGAGGTTGATCGGACAGGGTCAGGCCTTGCGCCTGCTGATGCTCGGTCAGCAGATCGACGCGGCCGAGGCGCTACGCCTGGGCCTCTGCGAGGAGGTCGTGCCGCAGGCAGAACTGCTCGACCGTGCGCGTGAGGTCGTCCGCCGGCTGGCCTCGTTCAGCCCGGTGGCGGTTCAGTCCGTGAAAGCAGCCGTGCGCATGTCGATGGAGGCGTCCCTTTCCGCTGGCCTGGTCTATGAAAACGAGATGAACGTGCTCTGCTTCAGCGCCGGCGATCATCTGGAGGGCATCCGCGCCTTCAACGAGAAACGCCCCGCCAAATTCGCGCGCTGAGGAACTGATCTGCCCCAGCCCCGGCGTCGTGCTGCTTCGATTAAAGGGGTAACGGCCGGCGCAGTACCACACGAGCACACGCTTTGCTTCGTGGCATTCGGTGCGACGCGCGGTATTAGATACGATATCGTAACATTTAGGGCGCACTCGGGCGGGCGGGTCAGGCGGGGAGCGCGGGCGGGGTGGGAACCACGTACCAGGTGTAGCCCTGGGAACGGAAGGCGACCTCGCCGAGAAGCGCGGAGTCGTCGGGGGGCGTGGCGGGGACGGCGCGGGCCGGGCGCGGACGGAAGGCGAAGGCGCCGATGGCGAGCATGCGGGTGATCGGGCGGAGGATGCGCTGCGCGGTGGGGGCGAGCGCGAGGAGTTCGGCGGCGGCGGGCTCGGCGAGCAGGGCCTGAAGTTGGGTGGCACAGGCGGCGGCCTCGGGGCCGAGGGCGTGCACCAGCCAGCCCCTGCCGGTGGGGAGGGCGTCGGCGCCGCGGTGGGGGCCGCCGTGGCCGGAGCGGTGCGGTTTGCGCGGCGTTCCGGCGGCGAGGCGGGTCATCAGGCGCTCGAAACGGCGGCCGGCGCGCTTGAGGCGGGACCAGAGCGGGACGATGAGCGCGGCGAAACGCGGCTCGTGCAGGAAACGGCGGGCGATGAGGGCGGCGAGGGTGGCAAGGATGAGGCCGACCCGACGGGCGAGGTCGGAGGCGGAGGCTTGGATCGGGGCCGGGAGGGGCTCGGGCTTCACGAATATATTCCTAGCACAAAGCGGGGGGCGGACGCAAGGGAATGATGGTCGGGATGGCCGGCGTAACCGCGGTGGGGGGCCGTCAGGCATCCCCGGCCCATCGTCGATCGAGCCGTTCCGTTCACCCGAAACTTCCCGCCTTCAACAACTCCCCTCGTGGCTGACATCGGAGCGGTGATAGAGTTCCGTCGCCGCGTCCAGCGATGTGGTCATTGCGGGCATCCGCGCAACTGAGGAACACACCCTGGAACCACCACGCCCGACCGGCTTCGCCCGCCTGCTGATCCCCCTGGTCGTCGCCTTCGCCTTCTTCCTCGAGCAGCTCGACCAGACCATCATCGCCACTGCCATCCCGCAGATGGCGAGCGGCCTCGGCGAGACGCCCCTGAGAATGAACATCGCGCTGACCAGCTACATCCTGGCGCTGGCTATTTTCATTCCGGTGTCCGGCTGGATGGCCGACCGGTTCGGCATGCGCCGCATCTTCTGCACGGCAATCGCGGTGTTCACCCTGGGCTCGGTCGCCTGCGGCGCCAGCGTGAACCTGCCGATGCTGCTGGCGAGCCGGTTCCTGCAGGGCATCGGGGGCGCCATGATGACCCCGGTCGGGCGGCTGATCCTGCTGCGCAGCTTCCCGCGCAGCGAATTCATCGCCGCCATGACCTGGGTGAGCATCCCCAGCGTGCTCGGGCCGGTGATGGGGCCGCTGGTCGGCGGCTTCATCACGACGTACTGGAGCTGGCGGTGGATCTTCTATGTCAATGTTCCCTTCGGGCTGGCCGGCATCGCACTGGCCCTGCACGTGGTGCGGCCGGGCGGCGGGCGGAGCGACGAACCTTTCGACTGGACCGGCTTCATGCTGTGCGGCATCGGCCTGTCGATCCTGCAGTTCGGCATCGAGAACCTGAACCACCCGATGGTGCCACCGGTTGCCGTGGTCGGGCTGTTCGTGGCCGGCGCGGCATTGCTTGTCAGCTATGCCCGCTATTCCCACGGCCGCAGGAATGCCGCCCTCGACCTCAGCCTGTTCCGCGTGCGCACGTTCCGGGTGATCGTGCTGCACGGCACGATCGCGCGCATGGCGGTGAACACGGTGCCGTTCGCCCTGCCGCTGATGCTGCAGGTCGGCTTCGGCATGTCGCCGCTGGAATCCGGCGAGATCACCTTCGCCTCGGCGATCGGCGCGGTGGCGATGCGGGCAGTGACGATCATGCTGCTGCGTGCGCTCGGCTTCAAGCAGGTGCTGGTGTGGAACACCATCCTGGCCTGCTTCGGCGTCGCCGGCTTCGCCCTGTTCCGGGCGAGCACCCCGTACTGGCTGATGATCGCCTACGTGATGGCCTTCGGCATGGTGCGCTCGACGCAGTTCAACACCCAGCAGACCCTCACCTTCGCCAACATCACGAGCACCCGCCTGAGCCGGGCCACCAGCCTGGCCGGCGTGATGCAACAGCTCAGCGTCGGCTTCGGCGTCTCGATGGCGGCTACCCTGCTCGCCATGGTCGGCACGCCGGGACACCTGACGGTGGCGAACTTCCACACCGCCTTCCTGCTCGCGGGCCTGGTGCCGCTGCTGGCAATGCCAGGCTTCCTGCGACTAAAAGCCAACGACGGCGCGCTGGTTAGCGGCCACCGCCGCAGCGCCTGACGGCGCGGGGGGACGGGCGCACACGCCCTATAGGGCCTCGGCGTTTCGGGCTACGTTCGCTGACCCCGGTGCAGGCTGGAACTATGAGGGGAAAAGGCCACCATCAGTCCGGATGGCATCAGGCTACCCATCCTGCGGACTATCAGCCGAACGGTTGCATCATCGGTCGCAACGTGCACTGTTATCATGCCGACGGTGGATATTGCTGGGGACGGATGAGCAGGTGGCGACAAGCTTCAACAGTAATATGCGGGCTGCCGCGTACAGGCATCAGGATGCCGCCGAAAGGCTGCACGAAGGTGCCAGGAAGGACGTAGCTGGCTACCTATACGGATTGGCCGTGGAGTGCGGCATCAAGGCGCTGATGCTCGATCTCGGCATGAAGCCCACAACAAGCGCAAGCAAGGGTGATGACCCCTTCTACGCTCACTTCGGGCGCCTGAAGACGATGCTTCGCGATGATATCCATACGCGGCGATTTGAGGATCTGAGAAAGTTCACGGAAGACAATCATTTCATGGAGCACTGGGACATAGCAATGCGTTATTCGGACGGGAAGGGCATCAAGGGGGCTTGGGTGGACCGCTGGCGCCAGAACGCAAAAGACGTCATGGCAGAAATTTGAGGTACAGGATGACCACACGCTTCGACGATAGTCTTCCGACTCTTGCTTCCTTGGTGGAAGCTGAATTCGGCGCCTCTGCCTTTGAAAAGGCAGTCTTCGTGCGTGATGCGTCCGGCTTTTTGTCCGTCGTTGTGGACGAGGAGGTTGGGGAGGAGAGGCTCGCTGAACTCAATGAAAAGGCCGTCGTCGTACTTGGCGGCTACGCTCGAAGCGATGACTGCATACGAGACCGGAACGGGCCGGGTTCACAGCGGCTATTAGTCAACCCTGCGACGAGCCGCGCTCGGATCAGTGGACGAAGCATCATCTTTATCGACCGTCGCATGGTTGGGGCTGATTGGCTCCTGTCGCCAAGGCCAGGTAATGCAATTCCCCGAGTCGCATTTGCCAGCATCAAAGGTGGTGTGGGGCGGTCGACGGCACTCGCCGTAATGGCGGCCTATCTGTCAGCGCGGGGCTTACGCGTGCTCGCGATTGACATGGATCTTGAGTCACCAGGCATCGGAACTATGCTGATAAAACCTAGCGCGATGCCGAAATATGGAACCCTCGACTATCTTGTGGAGAACGGCATCTCCGGAATTGATGAAGAGTTCCTGGAGAATGCTACGGGAAGATCATTTCTAGGAGCCGGCGGTGGCCAAGTCGCGGTAATGCCGGCATTTGGAAGCGAAACCATGGAGCATCCCGCCGGTGGCCTCGCCAAGATCGCCCGTGCATACCTTGAAGATGTAAAATCCGGCGGAGAGGTGGTAACGCTCACGGATCAAATTCGCGAGATGATCGAACGGTTTGAAGCCACCGGGGCCTATGACATTGTCCTTGTAGATGGACGAGCCGGGCTCCACGAGACGACCGCTGCCGTTATCCTTGGTATCGGAGCCGAGACGTTGCTGTTTGGAGTCGACGAGCCACAGACGTTCACCGGCTATAGGTTGCTCCTCTCGCATCTTGCGTCCTGGGAAGGCACCGAATACGAAGATTGGAAGCAGCGAATTCAGTTCGTGAATGCCAAGGCCTCCGCTGATCCAACATCCCAGACGGAAGCGGCGGCAAGGTTTAACGACCTCATGACGGCGTTTGACGCCAGGACTGAACACGAGGCGTCGGCCGCCGCCGAGGAGGAACCGCTGACGGCAGAGGACTTCGACCTGGGGTGGGCAGCCGTCGAAGACGACGTAGTCAACGAAGTTATCGGCGAGGAAGTGCCGGTCATTCGTATCCTAGACGATGCGCGTTACCGCGCCTTCGATCCCGTACAACAACCCACATTGTTAACTTCAGACCTGTTTGAGACCACTTTTGGTGATCTGCTGCGATGGGCTGACACCGTAGCGGCGGTAGGTGACCAGGAAAAATGAATCCAGCCCGTGAGGATTTCGCTGCGATAAGGTCTGGCCTGGCACACCTCGATGCGAGCGCATCGTCGACCATCAGTGGCGCCGATCGGCCGAGCCCCGAGGACATATTTGCGCCCGAGCAGCACGTTGGCGCGCTCGATCCCAACACCACGATCGTCCTTGGAGCGCGAGGCGCCGGCAAGAGTTTCTGGGCCGGAGTCCTTGCTCACGAAGACACACGCGCGGCCGCAGCCAGAGCATACCCCCTCATAGGTTTGCAGCAATTAGACGTGGCGCTTGGCTACACAGGTCAGGAAGGAGATGAATCCGTCAGCCGTGCCACGATTGATGCCCGGGTTCCGCCTGGTGCCGAGAACGATCGAGGCGTCCTACTCTGGCGCTGCGTTCTCCTGCGCGCTGTTCGACGGGTGGTCTACCCTGACCAGCCAATGGAGCGCATTGCGGCGATGATGAACCAGTACGCCGATCCCGAAGAATGGGAGGAGGCGATGGGCAAGGCAGACGCAACCCTACGCAATCGCGGCCGAATTGCCGTTGTGTTATTCGATGCTCTGGATAGCCTTGCAATAAAGTGGGCGCGCTTACGCGACCTCACTGACGCGTTGTTACAAGTCGCATGGGGTGCTCGCGGCTATAGGTCCATCCGAACGAAATTGTTTCTCCGGCCCGACCAAATGCAGAACTTGGGCCTGCGGTTCATTGAGCTGCCAAAACTGATCTCTGGTGCCACAACCATCGGATGGACACCCACAAATCTATACGGGATGCTTTACTCGCGCTTGGCTTTCAGCAGCTCATCCGAGGCACGGATGGCCTTTGTCCGAGTCCTAGAGAGTTGCTCAATGCCGCCTCCTCCTGAGGAGTTGGTGCGCATGCGCAGTTGGCGTCTTCTCCACAGCCGCTATATGCAGACCAAGGTCTTTGAGCGCCTCGCTGGCCTTTACATGGGCCGCAGTAACAAGAAGGGCCGCACATACGACTGGCCCAACAATCATCTTGCCGATGGACATGGCGAGGTTACCCCGCGCAGTTTCTTAGTGCTCATGCGGTCGGCGGCCACCTTCCAACCCGCCGCAGAGAATCAGGCGATAACGGCAGAGGGAATCCGAAACGGCCTGCGAGAGGCGTCGAAAGTGCGGCTCGACCAGCTTGCCACCGAGTATGAGTGGATTAAGCGGGTCCTATTGCCGCTCGCGCGGCTACAGGTTCCATGTCCGGAGTCCCTCATCATTGAACGATGGCGGGAGACGGCTACGGTGGAGGCGATCCTGCACGGGGCGGAACAGAGACAGTTCCTCCCCCCAATCGATAGAGATATAGAGGGTAATGTTGATCACAAGCTCGTAATCCGGCTTCTCGAGATGGGGGTCCTGAGCCGACGCAATGACGGCAGGTACGACATGCCCGATCTTTTTCGCGTGGCTGCCCGGCTTCTGAGGAAAGGTGGAGTCGCACCGAGCTGAACCACGCGGCAGATTTCGACGAACTCTGCATCCAAAACCGCCATTCTATTTTCGGCCAGCACCAGCCATTCGGTCGCCTAGCCCAGGTTTCCGGAAAAGATCAAAACCTCACCCCTCCCGCCCCAACACCGCCATCATTTCGGCAAACTCCCGCTTCGACAGACCGCTGCCGGGCTGCGCCACCGCCTCGCCCGCCAGCATCCGCCGCAGCACCGCCAGCATGGCGGCGGAGAAGGTCGCCGCGCCCAGGCGGTAGTCGGAAAACGCGGCGAAGGTCGCCGGCACCCAGGCCGCGACGGTGGCCAACATTGCCTCGGCATAGACGCGGATTTCGTACTGGGCGTGGGCATCCACCCGCAACGAGAGGAAATGCAGCAGGTTGTGCAGGTCGATCTTCCAGTACCATTGCGTGTAGGTGTTGAGGGTCAGGTTCATCCGCGCCAGCTCGCGCGCCAAGCCCTGCCGCGCCGGATCGACGGGAGCGCCGTCGGCGTCCTCGTTCAGCATGTCCACGTAGTGGTCGTGGCAGCGCGCCGCGTCGGCGCGGAGCAGGTCGAGCACCTGGGCGGCCTCCTCGCCCGCCAGCACGTCGCCGCGGCCCTGGCGGTTGACCTCGGACTGGGCGGCCAGGTGCTCGGGGGCGGGGATGTAGAACTCGCGATCAAGAATGGAGTAGCGGGCGGAATATTCGTTCACGTTGGCGGTACGGTGGCGAATCCACTGCCGCGCCACGAAGATNNGGCAGTTTCACATGATACTTGATTTCGCACATCTCGAAGGGGGTGGTGTGGCGGTGGCGCATCAGGTAGCGGATCAGCCCGGCATCCTCGCTGGTCCGCCGGGTGCCGCGGCCGTACGACACCCGGGCGGCCTGCACCACCGCGCCGTCGTCGCCCATGTAGTCGATGACGCGGATGAAGCCGTGGTCGAGGACCGGGAGGGCGCGATACAGCATTTCCTCCAGCGCCGGCACGGTGGCGCGCCGCGTGGGTGCGCTGGAATCGCGCTGGGCCTCGATTTCGGCGCGCTGCTGGTCGGTCAGGCTCATCGGATCACCCCTTCTCTCAGTCCCCGCGATACCCTATATTCGTCATGCCGGCTTGCCGGCTATGGCGATAAACGGTGCGTGGAATAAGCGTTGTGGACCCGGGGGCAGTGCCCGGCGCCTCCACCAGTCCGCCGGACAACCGGGGGATGGGTATGGGGGGGCGAAACAGTCTCGACACGCGTGGTAAAGACTCATCTTTTGCCCGGCATGGTACCGCCGTCATCGGGCCATATCACAAGTGCCAACGACAATATGGCGCTCGCTGTCGCTGCATAAGCGATAAGCGCGGTTCGGGGGGGCACCGGGCAACAGAAGCCCCCTCATTTCCTCGCCCCACCTTTCCCCGGCGCTCGCCATTCGCTAATGGAGGGCACTTACGCACGAGGCAATGATGGAAGACGATCACGCAGGACAGGGCGGCCCGATCGGCCGGGACGGCAGCCAGCCACCCGAGAGCCTGCTGCCCTATGACGTGTGGACCGAGGCCGCGTTGCACCAGGTGATGGTGCGCGCGCTACAGCACGTCGCCGAGCACGGGTTGCCCGGCGAACACCATTTTTATGTCACCTTTCGCACCGACTACCCCGGCGTCTCCCTGCCGACGCGGTTGCGGGCCCAGTACCCCGAGGAAATGACCATCGTCCTGCAGCACCAGT